>NZ_JBHUSF010000429.1:0-6153 GCF_042673295.1 Rhodococcus sp. NPDC057014 | reverse complement strand
GAGCACCCACGTACTCGACGCCACCGACGGCGCACCCGCAACGGGGGTGCAGGTGCAGCTGGTGAACTCGGCCGGCGAGGTCCTCGCGAGCGCGACGACCGATTCGGACGGCCGCATCGCCGAGTTCGCGCCGGACGGTCTGACCGCGGCCACCTATTCGCTGGTCTTCGCCACCGGCGAGTACTTCGCCGCCCGCGGCCGGGAGACGTTCTACCCGGAGGTGACCGTCACGTTCGTCCTCGACGACCCGCAGCGGGGGTATCACGTCCCGTTGCTGTTGTCCCCGTTCGCCTATTCCACCTACCGCGGGAGCTGAAGAATGACCGACCTCACCGGCGCCATCGTCCTGGGCGAGCACCAGTACGGCAAGGCCGAGAACCGCATCGTGCGGATCTACCGCGACACCCCGCGGCACGAAATCCGGGACGTGAGCGTGTCGACGTGCCTGCGCGGCGACTTCTCGGCCGCGCACCTCGCCGGCGACCAGAGTTCGGTGCTGCCCACCGACACCCAGAAGCAGACGGCGTACTCCTACGCGAAGGAGAAGGGACTCGACTCCATCGAGGAGTACGCGCTCACGCTGGCACGGCACTTCGTGGACGACGTGGCCCCGGTCGAGGGTGCCCGCATCGAGATCGAGGAGTACGCCTGGCAGCGGGCGGTGGTCGACGGGGCGGACCACGACCACACCTGGGTGCGCAAGGGCGAGGAGGTGCGCACCGCGGCGATCACCGTCGATGCCGCCGGCACGTGGGTGGTCGGCGGGCTGAAGGATCTGGTGATCCTCAAGTCCACGGGCAGCGAATTCTTCGGATTCCTGAAGGACGAGTACACGATCCTCGAGGAGACCCACGACCGGGTGATGGCGACGTCGCTGGTCGTGCAGTGGCGGTTCGTCACCACCGACGTGGACTGGAACGGCGTCTACGCCGGCATCAAGGAGCAGATCGTCGCGACGTTCGCGACCGTCCATTCGCTCGCCCTGCAGCAGACGCTGTACGAGATCGGCAAGGCGATCCTGGAGCGCTACCCCGTGCTCGCGGAGGTGCGGCTGTCCGCGCCGAACAAGCACCACTTCGCCCACGACCTCGCGCGTTTCGGCGTGGAGAACGACAACGAGGTCTTCCACGCCGCCGACCGCCCGTACGGCCTGATCCAGGCCACGGTGCAGCGTTCCGACGCCCCGGACGCCGGGCCCGCGTGGTCCGCGTACGCGGGGTGGCTCAGCTGATGTCCGACGTCCCCGGCACGGTCGTCGTCGCCGGTGCGTACGTCGCCACGGTCGACACGTCGGGCACCGAGCATCCCGACGGCTACGTCGTCGTCCGGGGCAACCGCATCGTCGACGTCGGTGCCGGTCCCGCGCCGGAGATCGAGGGGGCACGGGTCGTCGACGGACGCGGCTGCCTGCTGACACCCGGACTGGTGAACACCCACCACCACCTGTATCAGTGGATCACCCGCGGGCTCGCCGCCGACGACAACCTGTTCGACTGGCTGACCACCCTCTACCCGATCTGGGCGGGCGTCGACGCCGACGCCGTCCGGACCGCGGCCACCGGCGGTCTCGCCTGGCTGGCGAAACACGGGTGCACGACCACCACCGACCACCATTACGTCGTGCCCCGCAACGGCGGCGACGTGTTCGGCGCCGAGATCGAGGCCGCGCGGACCGTCGGTCTGCGGTTCCACCCCAGCCGGGGGTCGATGGACCTCGGCCGCAGCCGGGGCGGGTTGCCACCAGACTCCGTGGTGGAGCGTCTCGACGACATCCTCACGGGCACCCAGGACGTCGTCGACCGCTGGCACGACCCTTCGCCCGACTCGATGCTGCGGGTCGCCGTGGCGCCCTGCTCCCCGTTCTCCGTCACCGCCGACCTGCTGACCGAGGCCGCGGCCCTCGCCCGGTCCGCCGGGGTGCGACTGCACACCCATCTCGCGGAAACCGTTGACGAGCAGGACTTCTGCCTCGACCGCTTCGGCTGCACCCCGGTGCAGTACCTGGAGCGACTCGGCTGGGTGGGCCCCGACGTCTGGTACGCCCACGCCGTCCACCTCGACGACGTCGCGATCACGACCCTGACCGGCACCGGCACGGGTGTCGCACACTGCCCCACGTCCAACGCCCGCCTCGGCGCCGGGATCGCCCGGGCCCGGGACCTCCACGCGGCCGGGGTCCCGCTGGGGCTCGGTGTCGACGGCGCCGCCAGCAACGAGGCGTGCAACATGCTCGAGGAGGCCCGCCACGCCGTGCTGTTCGCCCGGGCCCGCGGCGGCCCGCGCGAGATGACGGTGCGCACCGCGCTGGAACTCGCCACGATCGGCGGGGCCCGGGTGCTCGGCCGGGACGACGAACTCGGCTCCCTCGAACCCGGCAAACTGGCCGATCTCGCGCTGTGGCGGATCGACACCCTCGCGCATTCCGGCATCACCGACCCGGTGGCGGCGCTCGTCCTCGGGGCCACCGCGCCGCTGGAGTTGCTTCTGGTGAACGGGCGCGCCGTCGTCGAGCGTGGAAGAGTGATCACCGTGAACGAGGACGACGTCGCCGCGGAGGTCGAGCAGGCCCACCGGGCCCTGGTGCGCAAGGCGGGGTGAGACCATGGATCTGTCGTTCGTGACGGAGATCTCGGCGCCGCGCAGCCGGGACGACCTGCCCGCGCCGGAACCCGGAACGGCGTACCTGGCGGGCGGCACCTGGCTGTATTCGGAGCCGCAACCAACGGTCACCCGGCTGGTCGACCTGGCCACCCTCGACTGGCCTGCGATCACCGTCCACGACGACGGACTCGAACTCGCCGCGACGTGCACCATCGAGAACCTCTGCAATGCACCGCTTCCCGCCGAGTGGTCGGCGAAGAACCTGTTCCGGCCGTGCGCCGAGTCGCTGGTCTCGTCGTGGAAGATCTGGCACACCGCGACCGTCGGCGGCAACCTCGCGCTGGCGCTGCCGGCCGGTGCGATGATCACGCTGTGCTGCGCGCTGGACGCCGAACTCCTGATCTGGACGCCCGACGGCGGCGAACGCCGGGTTCCGGTGGACCGGTTCGTCACCGAGGCCGGCCGCACGACGCTGGAGCCCAGTGAACTGATCCGCAGCATCCACCTCCCCGCCGCCGCTTTGCGAGGCCGCACGTCGCTGCGGAAGATCGCGTACTCGCCGCTCGGACGGTCCGGCGCCCTGCTCGCCGGGCGCGCCGGCGCGGAGGGATTCACGCTGACCGTCACCGCGTCGACCGTCCGCCCGTTCGTCCTGCGCCTCCCCGTCGTGCCCGGCGTCGACGAGTTGAGTTCCCTTCTGGCCGAACGGATCTCCCCCGACGACTACCTGACGGATGCGCACGGCGCCGCGGACTGGCGTCGCCACGTCACGGGCGTCCTCGCCGAGGAGATCCGGAGGGAGCTGGAATGAAGTTGACGGTCGACGGTCAGCCGGTGGACGCCGACGCACGGCCCGGTCAGTGCCTGCGCACCTTCCTGCGGGAACAGCAGCGGTTCGCGGTCAAGAAGGGCTGCGACGCCGGGGATTGCGGCGCCTGTTCCGTGCTGCTCGACGGCGCCGCGGTGCACTCCTGCGTGGTGCCGGCGCATCGCGCGGAGAACCGCGAGGTCACCACCGCCGCCGGTCTCGGCGGTCCCGGCCAACTCCATCCCGTGCAACAGCAGTTCGTCGACGCGGCGGGATTCCAGTGCGGGTTCTGCACACCAGGGATGGTGGTGACCGCGTCCGCGCTCGACGCCGCGCAACGCGCCGACCTGCCGCGCGCGCTGAAGGGAAATCTGTGCCGCTGCACCGGTTATCGCTCCGTCCGCGACGCTGTCGGCGGCGTGTGCACCACCGAATCGGACAGTGCCGGTGCGTCGTTCGGACGATCGATTCCCGCACCCGCGGCCACCCGGGTGGTGTGCGGCGCCGAACCGTACACGCTCGACCTGGCCGTCGACGGTCTGGCGCACATCCAGATCCTCGGCAGCCCGCACCCGCACGCCCGCATCACCCGCCTCGACACGTCTGCCGCGGAGCGACTGCCCGGCGTCCACGCGGTGCTCACCCACCGCGACAGTCCGGGCGTGGCCTTCTCCACCGCGCGTCACGAGTTCCGCACCGACGACCCCGACGACACCTACGTGTTCGACACGATCCTCCGGTTCCGCGGGCAGCGCGTCGCCGCCGTCGTCGCGGACTCGGTCGACATCGCCCGGCGCGCACTGCAGTTGATCGAGGTGGAGTACGAGGTCCTCGAGCCGGTCTTCGACCCCGACCTGGCGCGCCGCCCGGGTGCACCCCTGCTGCACGGCGACAAGGGCGCCGAGTCCCGGATCGCGGACCCGGCCCGGAATCTGGTGGCCGAGGTCCACGGCGAGACCGGCGACCTCGCCGCCGGGCTCGCGGCGGCGCGGGACACGGGCGCGGTGGTGGAGGGCACGTGGCAGACCCAGCGCGTGCAGCACACGCATCTCGAAACCCACTCGGCCATCGGCTGGCTCGACGCCGACGGCCGGCTCACCCTCCGCAGCAGCACCCAGGTGCCCTTCCTCGTCCGAGACGAACTCGCTCACCTGTTCTCGCTCGACCGCGCGCAGGTCCGGGTGTTCACGGCCCGCGTCGGGGGCGGTTTCGGCGCGAAGCAGGAGATGCTGGTGGAGGACCTCGTCGCCCTCGCCGTGCTGCGCACCGGCCGACCGGTACAGTACGAGTTCACCCGGTCCGACCAGTTCACGATCGCCCCGTGCCGCCATCCCATGCGGGTGTCGGTGAAGGTCGGTGCCGACGGCGACGGCAAGCTGACGGCACTCGCCGTCGACGTGCTGTCGGATGCCGGTGCGTACGGCAATCATTCGGTGGGGGTGATGTTCCACGGTTGCAGCGAATCCGTTGCGCTGTACCGGTCGCCGAACAAGCGGGTGGACGCCCAGGCCGTCTACACCAACAACCTGCCGTCCGGGGCGTTCCGCGGCTACGGACTGGGGCAGATCATCTTCGCGGTGGAGTCCGCGCTCGACCAGCTGGCCGCGGAGCTGGGAATCGATCCATTCGAGTTGCGTCGTCGCAACGTGGTCGTCCCGGGTGACGACTTCGTCGATTTCGAAGTCGAAACCGGCGACCTCACGTACGGCAGTTACGGGCTCGACCAATGCCTCGACCTGGCGGAGGCCGCACTGCGCCGCGGCAACGACGCGCTTCCGCCGGACGGGCCGCAGTGGCGGGTCGGCGAGGGCATGGCGGCGTCCATGATCGCGACCATCCCGCCGCGGGGGCACTTCGCGGACGTGTCCTGCACCCTCGTCGAGGGCAGCCGGTACGAACTGCGGGTGGGCACAGCCGAGTTCGGGAACGGCACCACCACCGTGCACGCGCAGCTCGCCGCGTCCGCGCTCGGCACCACCGCCGACCGGATCACCGTGATCCAATCCGACACCGACGTCGCCGGGCACGACACCGGAGCGTTCGGTTCGGCAGGCACGGTCGTCGCCGGGAAGGCGGTACATCTCGCGGGAACCCGGCTGCGGGAGCAGCTGTTCGAGGTCGCCCGCCGCGTCGCCGGCGCCGCCGAGGACAGCGACTGCGCGCTCACACCCGACGCGGTCGTGGTTGCGGGGCGGACCGTCGAACTCGACAAGCTGGTGCCCGAGGGACCACTCCGGGCCGAGGGCCACCACGACGGCACCCCGCGGTCGGTGGTGTTCAACGTGCACGCCTTCCGGGTCGCGGTCGACACCGTCACCGGGGAGGTCCGGATCCTGCAGTCCATCCAGGCGGCGGACGCCGGCACGGTCCTCAACCCGCAGCAGTGCCGCGGGCAGGTCGAGGGCGGCGTGGCGCAGGCCATCGGCAGCGCGCTGTACGAGGAGATCCTGCTCGACGGCGCCGGGACCGTGCTCAACCCGCAGCTGCGGAACTATCACATCCCGCAGCTCGTGGACGTGCCGGACACCGAGGTCTACTTCGCGGACACCTACGACGAGCTGGGCCCGCACGGCGCCAAGTCGATGAGCGAGTCCCCGTACAACCCGGTCGCCCCGGCCCTGGCCAACGCCATCGCGGACGCCACCGGCGCCCGCCTTCGGCGGCTCCCGATGACCCCCGCCGCCGTCTGGCGTGCGGCTTCGCCGCCTGTGAGCACTTGTTAACCGCCCGACGTTAATAAGTAC
>NZ_JBHUSF010000428.1:0-6228 GCF_042673295.1 Rhodococcus sp. NPDC057014 | reverse complement strand
CAGGATAACTGTTTACGTCACGAAGCCTTCTGCTCGCGCTTCTTGGCCTCGCGGGCCAGCATGCGGTCGCGCTGCTCCTCGAACTTGGTGGCCTGGCCCTCGAGGTTCTCGAGGAACTTGCCGAGGCTCTCGCGGATCTCTTCGCCGCGGGCGGTGAAATCGTTCCGCTCGAAGATGTTCCACTTGCGCAGGACGGGCATCACGACCTCTTCGAGGTGCTGACGCAGGTCGTAGATGCCGTGCTTGGCCATGAGGACACCGTTGCGCCGGAAGTTCGGCATGCCGGCGCCCGGCATCTGGAAGTTCTGGACGATCATGTTCACGGCCTCGAGCGCCTGGTCGGGCGCGAGGTCGAGGGCCGCACCGCACATGTTGCGGTAGAAGATCATGTGCAGGTTCTCGTCGGCTGCGATGCGCTGCAGCATCTTGTCCGCGATCGGGTCCTTGCACGCCTTACCGGTATTGCGGTGGCTCACGCGGGTCGCGAGTTCCTGGAACGTGACGTACGCGACGGAGTGGAGGAAGCCTGCGTCGACGTCGGCGGGGGATGCGAAGCCGTTCGTCATGTGCTCCATGCGGAAGCGCTCGAGCTGGACGGGGTCGACGGCGCGGGTCACGACGAGGTAATCGCGCATCACGATTCCGTGACGGTTCTCCTCGGCGGTCCAGCGACCGACCCACGTTCCCCACGCGCCGTCCTGCGAAAAGTTCTCCGCGATCTCGCGGTGGTACGACGGCAGATTGTCCTCGGTGAGGAGGTTCGTGATCATCGCGGCCTTGGCGACCTCGTCGAGCTGCGACTGCTCGGGGTCCCAATCGGTGCCGCCCATCGCGGCGAAGTTGCGTCCTTCGTCCCACGGAACATAGTCGTGGGGATGCCATTCCTTGGCCATGGAGAGGTGGCGGTTGACGTTCTCTTCTGCAACCGGCGACAACTCCTGCAGCAGTTCGAGTTGGGTCAGGTCCCTCGCCATGTGTAATGCCTCCAGTAGCTCAAATTTGACTTTGTTCAGCCTACGGCACCGTAAGTAGGTTGGTAAACGCCGTCGGCGGCCCGGGAACCGTCGAAGTTACCGATCCGTAATGGACCTTCCGGGAAGTGTCGCCGCCACGCGGCGAACCGTTACATGACAGTGTACTGATGAGGTTGCGTGTGCGGTGACCAGCGTAATCATCCCAGGGAGAGATCATCACAGCGACGCGCGGGCAGTTGTGGACGATCACAGATTTGTGGGTCTCCACAGATTCCTCGCCCGAACTCGAGCCGTGTCGACGGTTGTGCCGGAGGCGCTTCGTCCGGGCTCCGAGTCTCCTGGGAATTCGGTCCACCCCAGGTGTGAATATCGCCACCCCGTGGGCAGGCCGCCGAGAACCGGCATCAGTGAATCCCGTATGTCCGTTATGCCTGTTGCGGTGGGTCGGGGTGCTGCCGACAATCGTCACATGGGCAACAACATGAGCCGCCTCGAACAGATCGCCGCCGAATTGCCCGAAGCCGTACGGGTGGACATCGCCCAGTGGGACGGGCACCCGACATTCCGGGTGCGGGGCAAGAACTTCGTGTTCAGTGACGTGGACGCTACCCGGTTGACGGTGAAGCTCACCGTCGACGAAGCGGAAGCGGTGGTCGCGACGGAACCGGGGGCGGAGCCCGCGGGATACGGTCTCGGTAGACACGGCTGGATCGCAGTGGACGTCGCGGACGCGGACGGGCCCCGGTGGGAACAGCTGCGTGAGTGGATCAGGACGTCGTACACGCTCGTCGCGCCGAAGCGACTGGCGAAGCAGGTGCTGGACGAAGAACCGTTGCCGACGCAGGGAGACCAGTGATGACGACCGACGACAGCGCATCCACCACCACGCCGGCGAAGTCGGGGCTGCCGTCGTGGGCCAGGAAGGCCATCGGGATCGCCGTCCTCCTGGTGGTGCTGGTCATCGCGTATTTCATCCTCGCGGCGTACCTCCCACGGGCGTGGGCGCAGAACGTGGGCGGGATGGCGGACGGCAGCTTCGGCGGCGGCATCCTGTGGGGACTGTTGTTCGGCACCCTGTGCACGCTGCTTCCCCTGCTGCTGTTCCGCGGGGCGTGGCGGTTGTTCCGCAGGCGCCGGTTCAAGCCCGTGCAGATCGTGTTGCTGATCCTCGGAGTCCTTGTGGTGCTGCCCAATCTGCTGACGCTCAGCGTGGTGCTCGGCGGCAACAGTGCGGCGCACGCCGGCGAACGGATCATGGACGTCGACGCGCCCGGATTCCGCGGTGCGTCGCTCGCGGGCGCCATCATCGGAGTGGTGCTGTTCCTCGGCGTCGCCGGAGTCAGCTTCACGTACCGCAAGCGCGGTGAGGATCTGGCCGAGATGCGCAGAGACACGAAGGCGAAAGACGGACAGGCCGCCGGCGACGGGCCGTCACCTGCCGCACCCTGACGATTCACCACACGAGCACGGGCTTGATCACCGTGCCCGCAGCCTGATCGGCGACGGCGCGGTTGATGTCCTCGAACCGATATTCGGTGACGAGACGGTCGAACGGGAACCGTCCCTCGGCGTGCAGCGCCAGCAAGTGCGGAATGAACTGCTGCACGGACGAATCGCCCTCGACGCAGCCGCGGAGGGTCTTGCCGTTCAACATCAGGTCCTGAATGTTCACCGCCACTTCGGGTGTACCCAGTCCGACCGCCACCGCGCTGCCCCGCGCCCGCAGCGACGACAGCGCCTGACCGATGACGGTCGGGATGCCCGTCGTGTCCAGCGTGTGGGTGGCGCCGCCGCCGGTTCCCTCGCGGATCGCCGCGACGACGTCCTGCGTCCCGGGATCGAGCGCGACCGCGCCGAACTCCGCCGCGAGCGCACGCCTCGCGGGCACCGGATCGACCGCGAAAAGCGTTGCAATACCTATCGATCGGGCGGCAAGTAGCGCGGCGAACCCGACGCTGCCTGCGCCGAAGACGACCACACTCGAATCGCTGCCGGGCCGGAGCACGTTCAGTACCGCACCGGCGCCCGTCTGGAACCCGCAGCCGAGCGGTGCAGCGGCGGCCAGGTCGACGGACCCGTCGACGACGACGACGTTGTCGGCCGTCGCGAGAACGTGGTCGGCGAAGCTGGACTGGCCGAAGAAGGCGGCGCGCACCGGTTCGCCGTTGCGGGTGACGGTGGCCGAGCCGTCCGCGCGCCTGCCCGAACTGTTCAGGCGGTGCGCGTCGACGCAGTACGCCGGACTCGCACTTCGGCATTGGTCGCAGTCACCGCAGTGGCGGTAGCTGAGAATCACGTGATCGCCGGGCGCTATCCGGCTCACGCGTGCCCCGACGTCGACCACGATCCCGGCCCCTTCGTGCCCGAGGACGGCCGGTCCGGCGGCGGTGGGGAGCGCCGCCTTGGTGACGAGGTCCGTGTGGCACAGGCCGGTGGCGACGATCCGCACCAGAACCTCGTCCGCGCGGGGCTCGTCGAGTTCGACCGTCTCCAGTGTGAACGGAGAATCGGGTCCTCGGGAGAGCGCTGCTGTGACCTGCATTGGGGCTCAGTCTCGTTCGAGCAGGAAGTAGTAGTGCCTGCCGCCGTCGAGGACCAGTGCGGACTTTCCGTTCATGATGCCCATGAGCGTCGAGTCGTCGACCTTCTTGAAGTGATCGAAGATGGGGGCGCCGTCATACACCATGGTCGCGGTGACCTCGCCCCGGAACTCGATGTTCCACAGGCTGGCCTCGCCGTTGCCGCCGTCGACGTCGGAATAGAGGTTGCCGTCCGCGTCCCGGCAGATCAACGGCTTCGCGTCCTCGAGGGAGTGGAACGTCTTTCCGTGCCAGCGGCTCGCGACCAGCTTGTCGTGCAGGCGGTGTCCGGTGGCGAAGTCGTCGCCCTTCCAGCTGCCGAGGATGTCCTCTGCCCGCACGGTGTCGAGTGCGGCCCACACGGCGTCGAGTTCGTCGGGGGAGACGCCAGTGTCGCGCCGGCGTAGCTCGTGGAACGTGTTGCGGGCCTGATCGATGTCCATGGTCGTACCTCGGTTCTCGGGCGGACGGGCAGTCGAGTTTCCGAACCAAATTGTTCGTCAACTGCGCACGCTACGCCGAACCAACTGGTTCGGCAACGGGCAATTTAGGATGTCGGCATGCGATCAGCGGGAGAAGCCACGCGCGACCGGATCCTCGCCGCGGCCAAGGACGAATTCGCCCGCTACGGAGTCGCCGGGGCCCGGATCAACCGCATCGCGGCGGCGGCACGGGCGAGCAAGGACCGCCTCTACGCGTACTTCGACAGCAAGGAAGCGCTGTTCGACGCCGTCATTCAGCAGTGGATCGCGGAGACCACGGAACAGACGGCACTGCGGGGCGACGATCTGCCGGGGTATGCAGGCCGCTTGTTCGACGACTACGTGGCGCACCCCGAGAACGCACGGCTGCAGGAGTGGGCCGACCTCGAGATGCGGGAACAGATCGCGGACAGCGACGCGCGGATCGTCACCCTGCGTCCCAAGGCCGCCGAGATTCGCCGAGGACAGCAGGAGGGGTTCGTCGATCCGTTGTGGAACGCGGGCGAACTACTGCTCGTGATCACCGACGTCGTCCGATCGCTGGCCACCGCACCCGGCGGCAAGAAGTCGGGGGAGCGCACGGTGGCACAGCGGCGAGAGACCGCGGTGGAAGCCGTTCGGCGGTTGATCCGGGTGCCTCCGACCGACGCGCCGGGCGGGCGGTGAGTGTCGCTCAGCTGCGCAGCAGCGCGTTGAGCCGAGCGGCCTGCCGTGTGAGGTGGTCGCGTTCGGGGAGATTGGGTGCCTTGTCGGCCGCCTCCGCGTAGAGCCGCGCCGCCGCTGCCAGGTCACCGTCCCGCTCGCGGAGATACGCCGCCACCGCGGCGTGACGGGGCAGTGCGTCGTCCAGTGCCGCCAGTGCGGCCAGGCCGGCGCGCGGGCCGTCGGCCTCGCCGACCGCGACGGCACGGTTGAGGCGCGCCACCGGGCTGTCGGTGAGATGCACCAGTTCGTCGTACCACTCGACGATCTGCACCCAGTCGGTCTCCTCCGCCGTCCGGGCGTCGGCATGGAGCGCGGCGATGGCGGCCTGGGCCTGGAACTCACCCAGTCGGTCGCGGGCCAGGGCCGCCTGGAGTACGTCGACGCCCTCCGCGATCAGGCGGGTGTCCCACAGGCTGCGGTCCTGCTCGGCGAGGGGTACGAGACTGCCGTCGGGGCCCGTCCGGGCAGGGCGCCGCGCGTGGTGGAGCAACATGAGCGCGAGCAGCCCGGCGACCTCCGGATGGTCGATCGCGGCCGCGAGCTGCCGGGTGAGCCGGATCGCCTCGGCGGCGAGGTCGACCTCGCCGGAGTACCCCTCGTTGAACACCAGGTAGAGCACCCGCAGCACCGTGGCGACGTCGCCGGGCTGGTTGAACCGGACGCCCGAGACGGTCCGCTTGGCCCGGCTGATGCGCTGGGCCATCGTCGCCTCCGGCACCAGGTAGGCCTGCGCGATCTGACGCGTCGTCAGGCCGCCGACCGCGCGCAGCGTGAGTGCGACGGACGATGCCGGTGTCAGGGACGGGTGGGCGCACAGGAAGTACAGCTGGAGCGTGTCGTCCACCGCCTCGACCGGTCCCGGCACGGGCTCGGCCTCGATGCGTTCCTCGCGCTGCCTGCGGGAGGCGTGGGCGCGGGCGGTATCGAGGAACCTGCGCCAGGCCACGGTGACCAGCCAGCCCTTGGGATCCCGCGGCGGGTCGTCCGGCCACGCGCGCACTGCCTCGACCAGGGCGTCCTGCACGGCATCCTCGGCCGCGGCGAAGTCGGCTCCGCGGCGGACGAGGATTCCGATCACGGCGGGGGTGAGAGTGCGCAGTACCGCCTCGTCCACTGGCGAACCTCCTTGGTGAGGTACGGCCCGTTGTGGCCGTGTTCACTGCGGGGACGGAGCCGGCCGCGGATTCTCGACATCACCACGACCACGATGATGACGCCGCCGGGTCGGCGGGTGGTCACGTCGTGACCACTCCACCGCTCCGAACGCGTCAGTCGCACTACCCGACCAGGATGAACCTGGTCGGGACGGTGCCCCCAGTAGGGCTCGAACCTACGACCTGCGGATTAAAAGTCCGTAGCTCTACCAACTGAGCTATAGGGGCGCGGGGCCAGAGTCTAGTGCGCAGACAGTGACCGGGAAAACAGCACCCCCGGCACGGCGCGCCGCCCGGGGGATCGAAGTGGTCGGCTCGGGTGCGCACCCCCTGC
>NZ_JBHUSF010000427.1:0-6235 GCF_042673295.1 Rhodococcus sp. NPDC057014 | reverse complement strand
GTCGGGCTCGAATCCCGTCGCGACCGCCAGGACACCCTCCTTCGGGAAACTGCCCAGCGGTGGAGCGGCGACGCCGATTTCGATGCAGTGACCGCAGGGCCTGCCGACCGCGCGGAGGCCGGGACCGGGCACAACGTTACCGAACAGCGCCTGCTCGACCCCCTGACCGACCGCGAGGTCGACGTGGTCCGGCTGATTCTCACCGGGGCGTCGAACTCCACAATCGCCGCCGAGCTGGTCATTACGGTCGACACGGTCAAGTCGCACGTGAAACGTATCCTCCGCAAACTCGGCGCCACCAACCGTGCCGAACTGATCGCGAAGTACCAGTCCGGCACCCGGTGACAGGGCCAGCGGAAGCCCTCAGGCGTCCGAGGACGGCACGGTCACGGTGACGGTGTCCACGTCTGGCGTGAGCACGAGCTGGCAGGCGAGACGCGAGCACGGCTGAACACCGTCGAGGAACTCGAGAAGGTCCTGCTCCTCCAACGTCGGTTCGCCGAACGCCGCACTGGAATCGTCGTCCAGGTACACGTGGCAGGTGGCGCACGAGCAGCTACCGCCGCATTCGGCGACGATGCCGGGAAGGTTGTTGCGGACCGACCCGTCCATGACGCTCTGGCCGGCGGGAACGTCGACGGACGACGTCGAGCCGTCCGGAAGCTGGTACACGACGGTGGGCATGGCGATCTCCTTCAGGTTGACCGGTGAACATCTGCGCGGCCGTCATGCTTGGCGAAGGTCCGGCCGCGTTCTCGATACCGAAAATTGTGTCGCCGGTCACTGGCCGGGCACATCACCACTTCGACTGATTACCCCCCTCCCGTGGGGTGATCCTTGCCCCGCCGACCGCGGTGCACGCTGGGGTGACCGGGCACACATCCCCCGTTAGGTGGACAACTTTCGATCAATGGTGTGATGCCCCTCACTCCCGTGGCTGACAGGCTGAAGTCACTCCAGTCGGCGAGGGCGCCGCGACGTTCGGCGCCGCACCACACTGCACCACGAAGGGGAATCGATGAGCACTACAGAGCAGGTCACGGAACTCATTCCGGACACCGTCGCCCGTCAGATCGTTCTACCCGAAGGACACCGGGACAACGACGCGCTGTTCGAGGCCTACCGCTGGCTGCGCGAGAACAATCCCCTCGGCCGTGCCGTGGTGGAGGGGTACGACCCCATCTGGCTGGTGAGCAAGCACGCCGACATCATGGAGATCGAGCGTCAGCCCGACATCTTCACCAGTGCGGGCGGCGAGGACAAGGGCTCCGTCAACCCGATCCTGGCGAACCAGGCCGGCGACCAGTTCACCAAGAGCATCAACAACGGCAGCCTCCGCATCCTCGAGACTCTCACGTACCTCGACCCGCCGGAGCACACCGCGATCAAGGACATCGCGCTGGACTGGTTCCGGCCCACCAACCTCGCCCAGTGGGAAGCGACCATCCGCGACCTCGCGAAGGCTGCCGTCGCCCGGCTTCTGAAGACGGACGGCCGGATCGACTTCGTCAAGGACTTCGCCCTCCACTACCCCCTGCACGTCATCATGAGCCTGTTCGGGGTGCCGGAATCGGACGAGCCCCGCATGATGGCCCTCACGCAGGAGTTCTTCGGCACGGCCGATCCCGATGCCGCACGGGAGGACGTCGAACCGCTCACCCCGGACGCCGCCGCGAAGCAGTGGGTGGCCACGATCCAGGATTTCTACGCCTACTTCGAAAGGCTGCTGCAGGACCGGCGGGCCAACCCCCGTGACGATCTCGCGACGATCATCTCGTTGGCACGCAACGAGAGTGGCGAGTACTACCCGAACGAGGTGGCCTACGGCTACTTCATCGCCATCGCCACCGCGGGTCACGACACCACGTCGAGCACGCTCGCCGGCGGCATGCTCGAACTCGGCCGCAACCCGGAACTCCTCGCGAAGGCCAAGGCCGATCCGGCGCTCGCCCCGCACATCGTCAACGAATCGCTGCGCTGGGCCTCGCCGGTGAAGCACTTCATGCGTCAGGCGACGCAGGACTACACGCTGCGCGGCCGCGACATCAAGAAGGGCGACCGCTTCATGCTGCTGTACCAGTCGGGCAACCGCGACGCGGACGTCATCCCCGACCCCGACACTTTCGACATCACCCGCAGGCCCAACAAGCACATCGCCTTCGGTTACGGTCCGCACATGTGCATCGGCCAGCACCTGGCGAAGCTCGAACTGCGGATCATGTTCGAGGAACTGCTCCCCCACATCGAGTCTCTCGAACTCGCCGACGACACCAAGATGATCCAGACCAATTTCGTCGGCGGGCTCAAGAACATGCCCGTCCAGATCGAGTTCACCCGGTAACACCATGGTCACGTCACATGCGTCACCCACCGTGGTGATCGTCGGGGCCGGGCACGCCGGCGGCACTCTCGCCGGCATGCTGCGGCAGCAGAAGTTCGACGGTCGCATCGTCCTGTGCGGGGACGAAACCCATCCGCCCTATCACCGCCCGCCGCTGTCGAAGAAATACGCCGACGACGAGTTCGTGCAATGGCTCAAGCCGGAATCGTTCTACGCCGACAACGAGATCGACACGCTGCTCGGTGATCCGGTCAGCCGCATCGACCGGGATGCGCGAACCGCGACGACCGTGTCCGGAACGGTGCTGGAGTACACGACACTCGTGCTCGCGACGGGCGCCGCGCCGCGGACGCTGTCGCTCCCGGGAAGCGATCTCGAGGGCGTACTCAGCCTCCGCACACTCGCCGACGCCACGATGCTCCGCGAGGCGGTGCACTCCGGATCGGCGCTGGCGATCATCGGCGGCGGGTACGTGGGACTCGAGGTCGCGGCGTCGGCCCGCGCCCGCGGATGCGACGTCACGGTGATCGAGCGGGAGGACCGGGTGCTGGCCCGGGTGGCGAGCCGGGAACTGTCGACAGCACTCACCGACTTCCACCGGAACCGCGGGACCCGCATTCTCACCGGGGCCGAGGTCCGGGGAATCACCGGCTCCGACGGCCGCGTCGCCGGTATCGAACTCGGTGACGGAACCGAGATCGCCTGCGACGTCGTCCTGGTCGGGGTGGGTGCCATCCCGAACGACGTGCTGGCACGGGAGTCCGGCCTCGAGTGCCTCGCCGGAATCGTCGTCGACGGGTCGGCCCACACCAGCGATCCGCACGTTCTCGCGATCGGGGACGTGACGTATCGACTGCACGACACGCTCGGGAAGATGGTGCGGCTGGAGAGCATTCCGAGTGCGGTCGAGCAGGCGAAGCAGGCGGCGGCGGTCATCATGGGCGCCCCGCTCCCACCGCACGAGGTGCCGTGGTTCTGGTCGGATCAGTTCGATCTGAAGATGAAGATGGCGGGCATGATCGGGCCGGACACGCAGCCGATCCTGCGCGGCGACGCCTCCGCCACGTCGTTCGCACTGTTCCATCTCGACAGCGACGGGATACCGGTGGCCGTCGAGACCGTGAATGCCGCAGGCGAATTCATGGCCGGAAAGAAGTTCATCGGGAATCGCACCAAGGTCGACCGCACCGCCCTCGCCGATCCCGCGACGCCGTTGCGGGAAGCCGCTCTCTGAGCATTCGATCCACGCCGGTCCCTGTCGGGCCGGCCCCCACAGACATGGAGTCATTGACGATGGAAGCACTCGCAGCAGTCGCGAGAGAACCCCACACCGAGTTCTCGCTCGAAACGATCACCATCGACGAACCGAAGGCCGGCGAGGTGCTCGTCGAGATCGAAGCGGTCGGCATCTGCCACACCGACCTCGCCGCACGCGACGGTGCCCTCCCGACCGCGCTGCCCGCCGTCCTCGGCCACGAAGGCTGCGGTTTCGTCCGCGCAGTCGGCGACGGTGTCACCAAGGTCGCCGCCGGCGACCGCGTCGCCATCACCTTCAACAGCTGCGGATCCTGCCCCTCCTGCACCACCGGGGCACCCTCCTACTGCCACCAGTTCATGCACCTCGCCTACGACGGAGTCCGCGAAGACGGCACCGGTCCGCTGTCGACCACGGACGGCGAGTCCCTGACCGGTCTGTTCTTCGGGCAGTCCTCGTTCGCCACCTACAGCCTCGCGTTCGAACGCAACGTGGTGAAAGTTCCCACCGACGTTCCCGCCGAACTTCTGGCTCCGCTCGGCTGCGGAATCCAGACCGGCGCCGGCGCCGTCATGCGCTCCCTCGACTGCCGACCCGGATCCGCGATCCTCGTCGCCGGCGCCGGATCGGTCGGGCTCGCAGCCGTCATGGGCGCCGTCGTGCAGGGCGCCGCCACGATCATCGCCGTCGAACCGCACCAGTCGCGGCGCGACCTCGCCCTCGAACTCGGCGCCACCCATGTCATCGACCCCGGCGCCGGTCCTCTGGCCGAGCAGGTCCGCGCGATCATCCCCGCCGGCGTCGACTACGCGATCGACACCTCCGGCGTCCCCGCCGTCATCGAATCCCTCGTCGGCGCCATGACCTTCCACGGCAAGATCGGACTCATCGGCGTCCCCGCCGACCCCGAATCGTCGGTTCCGCTGAACATCATCAACTCCCTCGCCATGGGACTGACCATCACCGGAATCATCGAGGGCGACAGCGTCCCCGACGAGTTCATCCCCGAACTCGTCGAGCTGTACAAGGCCGGAAAGTTCCCGCTCGACAAACTCGTCACCACGTTCCCCTTCGCGAAGATCAACGACGCGATCGACGCCCAGCATCGCGGCGAAGTCCTCAAACCCGTGCTCCTGCACGACTGACCACCCGCCCCCACACCATGAAGGACACCCCGATGACGATCGACTACCCCGATCTCTACATCCGCGGCGGATGGACCCGGCCCGCCGGCGACTCGACGATCCCGGTCATCTCCCCCACCACCGAGCAGCGCATCGGCTCCGTGCCGGAGGGCACCGAAACCGACATCGACGACGCCGTCGACGCCGCCCGCGCCGCACTCACCCAGTGGGGGTCGTGGACTGCGGCCCAGCGCGCCGAGGTCCTGAACCGGTTCGCCGACGAACTCGAATCCCGCGCCGAGGACACCTCCACCCGGGTCAGCAGCCAGAACGGAATGCCCATCACCCTCGCCCGGCAGTTCGAGGGCGGGTTCCCACCGGTTTTGCTGCGCTACTACGCCGACATGGCGGCGAAGCAGGAAGACGAGATTCGGCCCGGCATGCTCGGCGGCTCCACCCTCGTCACCCGCTCCCCGATCGGCGTGGTCGGCGCCATTGTGCCGTGGAACGTGCCGCAGGCCATCACCTTCCTCAAACTCGCCCCCGCCCTCGCCGCCGGCTGCACCGTCGTCCTCAAACCGTCCCCGGAAACCGTGCTCGACGCGTTCCTGATGGCCGAAGCCGCCATCGCCGCCGGACTCCCTGCCGGTGTGGTCAACATCGTCCCCGGTGGACGCGACCTCGGCGCCTACCTCGTCGCCCACCCCGGGATCGACAAGGTCTCCTTCACCGGCTCCACCGGTGCGGGACGCGCCATCGGCCGCACCTGCGGCGAACTGCTCCGCCCCGTCACCTTGGAACTAGGGGGCAAATCTGCTGCCGTCGTCCTCGATGACGCCGATCTGACCGCGAACCTCGAATCCTTCTATGCGGCAACTTTGCTCAACAACGGACAGATCTGCTGGCTCGGCACCCGCGTTCTCGCACCTCGATCCCGCTACACCGAGATCGTCGACACCATCACCGACCTCGCAAGGGGCTTGTCGATAGGAGATCCGCTGTCCGACACCACACAGATGGGACCGCTCGTCTCCGCCCGACAACGGCACCGCGTCGAAAGCTATATCGACAAGGGCCGCTCCGATGGCGGACGCGTCACCACCGGCGGACGCAGGCCCGACAAACTCGACCACGGCTGGTTCGTCGAACCCACCGTCTTCGCCGACGTCGAAACCGGCCACACGATCGCACAGGAAGAAATCTTCGGGCCCGTCCTGTCGGTCATCCCCTACACCGACGAGGCCGAGGCCGTCACCATCGCCAACCACTCCGACTACGGCCTCGGCGGCTCCATCTGGACCGCCGACCCCGAACGCGGCGCCCAATTCGCCCGGGGCGTCGCCAGCGGAACAGTCGGGATCAACGGCTACTCCAACGACCCGACCGCCCCCTTCGGCGGCATCAAGAACAGCGGCCTCGGCCGCGAACTCGGACCCGAGGGCCTCGCCAGCTACCAGCAACTCAAGAGCATCTACCTCGACGTGCGATGACCCCCCGGGTGCGGCCGTGCGACAC
>NZ_JBHUSF010000426.1:0-6235 GCF_042673295.1 Rhodococcus sp. NPDC057014 | reverse complement strand
ATGCGCAGCTGTCGATTCCTCCGCCCGCATCACTCCCAGCCCGTCCGGTCGACTGCAGCGTCGGGGCAGCAGTGGTCGACAGGTCGGACGGAAGGGCGACGTGCTGGTCTTACCTTCATCGCATCCGCTGGGGCGGCGGAACGGACCGCGTCGCTTCCTCTGCGGAAAGGGATGAGTGGCCGAGGGCCTGGGCGGTCTGCGGTCCAGCCCGCAGGCCGCACAGACATCGGATACTCGCACCGGGGTTGATGGGCCGGTAGGCCGACCAACGCTGGCCCTGCTAACGCTGATTGATCCAGCCGACCCTGTCGGAGGAGAAGTCGAACGAGGGGTCGTAGAGGACGACGTACTGGCCGGGTGGGGAGCCGGCGCGGTTGTCGAAGCACACGTCTCCGGTCGCGGTGCCGCCCGGTGCGACATTGCCGTAGCTGAGGACGTTCGGTCGCCCGGTGATCCAGGTGTTGCGGATGGCGCCGGCCGGGTCCTGCAGCTTCCAGTCGAACTCGGCGAAGTCGGCGGGATCGTCGCCGGCGTTGTTGATGGTGACCGTGGTGCACAGGACGGAGCTGAAGGGGTCGGTCTCATCGGCGAGGGGCGTGGTCGTGGTGGTCACGTTGTCGACGGTCACCGAGTCGCCGGCGTTGGCGGCGGTGTCCCCGTCGGTCTTGCCTTGAAAGGTCAGGCCGGTGTCCGCGGACTGACCGCCGCTGCCGTTCCCCGATGTCACGGTGGGTTCGTCGTTTCCGCCCATGCTGCTGGCGATGATTGCGATGCAGCCGCCGAAGAAGAGGACGACGACACCGATCAGGATCCAGGGCCATTTCCTGTGCTTCTTCGGGGGTGGGGGTTGTTGGTAGTAGCCCGGTGGGTAGGCGCCGGGCTGGCCGCCTTGGGGGTAACCCGGTGGGATGTTTCCGCCGGGTGGTCCGTACGGAGGGGTGTCGCGGTGTTCGGGATCTTGCGGGGAGGGTGGGGTTGTGTCGGGCATGACGGTCCTTCGGCGATTTGTCTTCACCCATTGAGGGTGACATAGATCACATATCGACCGGTTTCGTTGTTCTGTTACCGACACGCGTCAGCCGCCGCGGAGTTTTGCTCTGGCAAGTTCCGGCGCGGGCGTCCTTGCATCCAATCGGGAAGGTAATGAGCTGGTGCTCGCCGAGCGGTGGGAGCACCGTTGGCGGCAGGCGCAAGCACCGGAGTCCGGCCGGTTCGTTGTCGATCGCCAGGCCTGGCGGCGTCGCGCGTGAGGTTTCGTCGGCGAGGTGCTTATGATCCGGGCGTGTAGCCGACCGGAAGGCGCAGACCATGCCCGAGAAGAAGGATCACAGTCCGAGACCCGAACCCGGTCCGTTCGGCGCGGGCGCGCGGGTGTTGGTGCGTCGGCCGTCCGAACCGGCGCAGACCGGTCGGATCATCGAGGACTACGCCGAGCTGACCGACACCGAGGAGCGCGGGCATGCCTGGGCGCCGGTGCATCGGTGGGGCGTTGCCCTCGACGACGGTCGCCTGGTCTTCGCCGACACCGACGACCTCACTGCCGACCCGAGCACGCCAGGATCCGCCGGGTAGACCGACCCTGGGCGGTGGACGAACCACTCAGGGACCGTCCCCCGGAGGGGCGACCACAGCTGCAGGGTTCTCCCCGTGGTGGCGGGACTGGCCGGGTGTTGACCTGATCCGCCGCCCTGACGGTCCTGAGCCTACGAGGGCGACGGAGGTGCTCGTCGCTGGTCCTGGGCGTATCGGGTTGCCGAGGCTGGGTGCACCCAGCCATCGCCTGGGGGTGGTGTCGGCTTGTCGGTCGGCCGCCGGATGGGCGGGCCGCGGTCGCGGCGGCGGCGACTGTCTCGTGAGTGACACCGTCGGCCGGAAGTCGCGGGACGGGGAGGTCTGTGGCAGCCAGCGGCGGCGTGGGTTGTGCTGGCGGCCAGCCAAGCGCAGCCCCCGCCAACGATGAATATCAGCTGGCAGGGGCGCTACACGGTCAACCTGCACGTAGTGACGAGCGGCGCATGACTGATCTTCGTGAGCGACGGTGGGGAAGTCCAGGGATTGTGATCCACACCATCACACCATTGTCGATGATGGTGGCCCGATCTCCCATGGCAGCGCTTTCTGCCCGGACACGGTGCAGACCGAGTCCGCTCTTCAGGCCCGATTCTGCGAGGACTGTTTTGCGGTGGCCGCGTACGGTGCGACCCCGGTGTCGGGTCCGGAATGTGCGGTCTGCGGCTGTAGGTGGGTTTCGGGTGGGCGGATCAGATGGGTGGGATCAGCGGAACGGGGGACTCGGTGGTGGTGGGGGTGCGGTGCGGGCGGCGTGGAATGCGTCGGTGACGGTGGGGTAGCAGCCGATGGTGGTGTCGATCCGGGTGCGGTGCAGCAGGCGTCGGTGTGGTTCGTCGGCGGCGACGGTCAGGGCGCGGTGATCTCGGCCGAGTTCGGTGGCGGCGGCGGTGAGGACGGCGAGGGCGGGGCAGCCGAGGAAGGGTACGTCGAGCAGGTCCATCACCACGCCGGGGCCGGGGTGGTGGGTGGCTTGGTGCAGGCAGGCGGCCAGGATGGGGGCGCTGACGATGTCGAGGTTGCCGCACACGGTGAGCATTGCCGGGCCGTCTCCGGTCTCGTCGATCAGGATCTGCAGGTCCGCCTGCCGGTGGGCGACGTTCCCCCCGCGGGGGCTCGCGTCCGCAAATTCATCGACAATGCTTGTGGCGGGCGGTGTTTCGGTTGAGGAAAGCGGGTACGTGGTCATGGCGTCCTCCCAGGGGTGGGGGCCGTCCGGGGAACGGTACTTGGGGGATGAGACGTGTGGAGGGGTGAGGCCGCGAGTGTGGGGTTGTCGTCCCGGTGTTGGCTGGGGCCGGTGTTAGTCCGGGGCTGCTGGCTCAACCTCTACAGATGACGGTAAGCGCGGTGTGGTGGGAACGCAACCAGCCGCGGACGCCGCTGAATGGGCACCTCGCCGCGGGCCGCCCGGGCACGTGGGGAGGCGGTGTGACGCGGATTGCGAGATCTCGCTCGACAAGAGAGGCTGCTGAGATGCCGCGCTTCTATACAGTGGATCGAAGAGGAAGCCTCCACGAGGGACAAACACTTGGTCTCACCCGTTACGACGACATTACCCCGGCGGTGCTTCAACATCACCTGGACGTACTGTTCCCAGACGGCGTCGCCGCCCACGGTGAGAACAACTTCGTCAGTGCAGACGCTCGTTTTCAGGTCACCGATCACGTGATCGAGTTGGCCTGGGAGAATGTGCGGCGCGCACATTTCCCGGCTGCACCATCTCGATTGCAATCGGTCTTCGCAGTGGACGGCCTGGACGAGGCTCGGGCATTCCGCACTGCATTCGATCCGACCGGAACCGCCAAGATATGGCGACTGGTCTGATCGCCGCACCATCCGCACTCGAGAAGCGTTGCTGCTCTGTTGTATTCGTGCGGCGACCGCAGTCGATAGACGCATGCTCTGTGGTCGTCGGCGAGTTGGGAGGAACTTGTCTCGCACGGTCACGGTTAGGAGGTGAAGACCTGACAACCTATCGTTCTCGGAGACAATCGATGTCATTACTCTGATTGACCTCGGCACCGGCGGACGAGACACAGTTGCGGACCGCTGACGACTGGTGAGGCAGTCCGCCGTTCACGGGGTTCGCTCATATTTGGTCACGCCTTCTTGGCAGATCAGGGCCGTTGTTGTAGGAGGCGGGGAACGAGGCTTTGCGCGCGGAGCCAGGTTTCGATCGTGGGGTCGATCCACGTGAGGATGGTGAGGAGTTCGTGGTGGAGGGCGGCGATGTCTTTGCCGGTGTCTCCGACGGTGGGTCCGTGGATGGGTTCGTGGTGGGCGATGCGGTTGCGCAGGGTGTTGAGGTGGTCGAGGCGGGTGTATACATCGCTGCGCCGGCGCGGCGTCTGGTGGGGGTAGGCGTGCCGCAGGGCCGGCGTCCACAGTGTTGCCTCGTAGGATCTCGAGTGCAGGAAGCGCCAGAATCCGAACATCAGCTCGGCGACCACGCGCCTTCGGTTTCCTGTCTGCGTCCTCGTGCTGCGCGGGTGCGGGCCTTGGTGACGTCGTCTGCCGACCGTGCAGACAGTGCAGGGTGCCGGTACCACGGGGTGGTCGAGTTCTGCCTGGCCACCCACTGTTGGAGCTGGCGGTGGCAGGCGTTGCGCAGGATGACTTCGAAGTAGCTGAAGTCAGCGAAGAGTGCGGCGCTGACCTGGGTGTTCCACTCGTACAGGTCGAGAGCACGATCGATGTCGCCGCCCGCAGCGCGCACATACGGTGCCAGCCGTTCGCTGGTCAGCCCCGTTTGCAGGCTGGTGACAAGGGTAGTCGGGCGGTTCGTCATCTCACTCCGAGTCGTGTACGGTTGATCGCGAAGACCCCGGATCGGCCTCTGCACTTCGTGCATGTCACCGGGGTTTTGTTCATTCAGTGGGCTCTACAGTGCGTTCAGGAGGGGGCCGGCAAATGCTCCCCGGCACTCGGGTGATGCCAGGAGAAATCATGTCGGATCCCACGGCGACTGTTCGAGGCCGTTGAGCTCATCGAGAACCTGATCGACACTCGTGGTCGGAGGCCGGAAGTCTCCGCCCTCCGACGCGCGGAGGCGGTCGCGCAGGTAGGCGAGCATGGCGAGTTCACGTTCGAGGTCTGCTGCGGTTCGGTCGCTCACGAGCCAATCCTGCCCTGAGCGTGCGGGTGATCAGAATTGCGCCCACGCCGGCCTTCGAGAAGAGCTCCGCTCCCGCGTCGACACAAAGACTATGGCCCATATGGGTGCTAATAGCCGGTAGAGCGACACGACGATTTGTGCCGGGTACGGCGCCGAGTTGCGACATGGCCGACTCCGATCCCGGGGACCGGCGGTGTGCTGCGGTTGAATGGGAGGCATGGGGTCGTCCGCGGTGGAGCAGCTGTGGCAGACGTTGTCCGAGAACGAGTTGGCGTTGGTGTGCGTCCGGGGCCCGCAGTGTGAGTGGGCGGATCTGATGACGGCCGCGGACCACGCGGCCGGGGAGCTGACCTGGCTGGCCCGGGACACGAGCGAGATCGCCGAGCAATATCCCCGAGGCGTCGGCCGCGCACAGCAACACCGTGACGGCGCCGACGCTGACCGCCGCGGAGCAGGGTGTGGTGTGGGCCGCCTACACCGCCGCCGGCGGCATCCCGGAACCCACCGCGCCTGCGGATCGGTTGGCGGGGTGCGCGCGGTGCGGCCAGTTCACGACGGAGATGACGCCGGTCGGGCAGGTGATATCCCGGCGGTTCACCGGCTTCGAATCCTGGACGAACCTGGCCGCCCGACACCTGTGTGTGGCGTGCGTGTGGGTGTACCGACACCGCTCGCTACGAAGCGAAGCTCACATCGTGACTCGGAATCCCGGGACTCTGGCTACAGCGAGCCCACAGTCGCTACGCCAGGTGCTATCTACCGCCCATTCCCGGGGATATGGCGGTGATCGTCCCGCTGCGGCCGGGCCGCAAACACCTGCTGCCCGATGCCCGCTGGGGGGCAGATCACGGTAGACGACACCCACCTGGCCTGGTGCGAATCCGACATGGTCCGCCTCGACGTGATGCGCCGGCTCCGAGACCTGGGATTTACCGAAACTATGCTCCGCGACGAGGTGCCGGCATACACGGTATTGCACAGGCTGTCCGCAGACCGATGGCGACAGGTATTCGACGACTGGAATCGACTGACTCCGTGGCGCCATGCGAACCCGTGGTGGGAGATCGGAATCCGCGCTACGCGATAACACACGACGTTCGCGTCAGGGCGGACGAATACACTCGGGTCCCATTCGAAAGGATCCGCATTGATCGCGTACCTCGCCTCTCCGACCACTGACCTCGTGAGTGCCTGGGGAACAGCGGGCGGGGCAATCGTCACCGCAATCTCAGTCGTCGTCGCGACCGCGGTCGGAATCAGGACACTGAAGGCTTCCGAGCGAGATAGCCGAGACCGTTCCCGCCCGATGGTAGGTGCACAGCTCGTGCGCGATGTGCATCCATCGGAGCGAGGCACCGCAGATCTCGTGGTCCGCAACTATGGGCAGTCGGTTGCATACGACGTCCAGGTGACATTCGATCCGACAATCGAAAGCACCGAGACCCGCAGCGGGGATGACAGCTTTGTGCCCCTCATTCGGCGTCGCTACGAGAACCCGATCGCAAATCTCATGCCGGGCGTTGAGCTTCGCAACCTATGGTTCGTCCC
>NZ_JBHUSF010000425.1:0-6238 GCF_042673295.1 Rhodococcus sp. NPDC057014 | reverse complement strand
GTGTCCCAGGGGCCCTTCGCCTCGTCGGGCGCCGGCGTGTCAGGCGGAGCGTTCCTGCGGTGCGTTCGCGGCGGCCGCGTCGTTTCGCATCACGCCGTACAGGAAGCTGCGGATCATCTCCTCGAACAATCGCTTCGACGAGAGTTCGTTGGCGGCAAGCGCTTCGGCGAGGAGTGGCTGAGACTCCGGGTCGACGTTCGGGAAGATCGTTGCCCGGGTGCTCGGCTTGCGCATCGCCTCCGTGAGGACCGCGCCGATCGACAACGTCTCCATCCCGTCCAGAATCTGGACGTGGAGATGCGTCGGCACACCGGAGTCCAGCAGGAATCGCGCTGTGTCCTCGTACGTGCCGATCAGGAGGTCCCGGGGCAGGTACTGCAGGAGGATCGGCGCCGCGTTCCGGTGCCGCAGGATGGCCTGGCGGAAATTCATGCTCAACGCCACGAAGAACTCGGGCCAGTCGGGACCGGGTTTGCGGCGGGGACGGACCACGGATGCGCCGGCGATGTGCCGAGCCACCGCGGAGAGGATCTCGCTCTTGTCCGCGAAGTGGTGGTACAACGACGGCGCCTGCACTCCGAGGTGCTTGGCCAGTCGCGGCAGACTGAATGCCTCGAGTCCTTGGGAATCGATGATCTCGATGGACGCCTGCACCGCAGCCGCGCGGCTGATCAGGGGCTTCGATGGTCGGGGCATGTCAGGCTTTCCGGTCAGGGTGTTCGCTCGGATGGTTGTCAGTCATGATGAGGTGAATCGTAGTCGGTCGTGGTCACCTCATGGGTGTAGGCGACGTCGCTGTCGAGGAAGTCGAGCAGGCCGCCGCTGAGCAGGTCGTTGTCGTCGCCGCTGACCATGTGCCCGGCCCCTCCGACATCGATATGGCGGGCCGTCGGGATCAGTTCTAGCAGGTCACGGGCGCCGTCCGCGCTGACGACGTCGGACTGGGCGCCCCGGATGAGGAGGGTCGGGACACGCACTTCGCGCGCCGCGGCACGGGCCCGCGCTTCCCGGACTTCGGCGTGGGCGTCGGTGTTCTCCCGATACGTGATCATCCGTGGATCCCAGTGCCAGTACCAGCGCCCGTCGCGGAGGCGAAGGTTCTTGCGAAGTCCCTCGACGCGCGGCGGACGACGACGGTGCGGGTTGTAGGCGACGACGGCATCGAGCGCGTCGTCGAGGGTGTCGAAACCGGCGAGGCCGCTCTCCATGAACGACGTGATCTTGGCGAGGCCGCCGGGTTCGGCGCGGGGGGTGATGTCCACCAGGACCAGCGCGCGGCCGATGCCGTGGTCGCCCTGTGCGAGCAACGACGCCATCCCGCCCATGGACGCGCCGACCAGGACCGGTGGTTCGTCGAGACCGGCGGCGACTGCCGCGACGTCGCGCGCATGGGCGTTGCTGCCGTAGTCGCCGTCGTCGGCCCACTCGCTCTCACCGTGACCGCGGGCATCGATCGCGAGGGCGCACCAGCCGTTGTCGGCGAGTCGAATTCCGGTGCGCTGCCACGAATGACGAGTCTGCCCACCACCGTGCAGCAGCAGGACGATTCCCTTCCTCGTGGACGCCGGCTCCCACCGGTCCGCGACGAGTGTGACTCCGTCGCCTCGCAGTTCGGTGCGCATCGTGGTGATCGGCATGGTCGTTGTCGCCTTTCGTCGGTCAGTGACCGGAGGTTCCGCCGTCGACGGCGAGCGTCGAACCGGTGATGTAGCCCGAGGCCCGGCTGGCGAGGAAGACCACCGCCGCGTCGAGTTCGCGCTGGGTGGCGGTCCGTCCGAGTGAACAGTCGTGGAGGAATCCCGCGAGTGTCTCCGCCGACATCTCGCCGATCATGTCGGTGTCGACGAATCCCGGTGCGATCGCATTGACCCGGATGCCCTTGCGCCCCGACCACTGGTTCGACAGATCCCTGGTCAAGCCGATGAGCCCCGCCTTGCTCGACGAGTACGCGGCCTGTGGGAGCACGGACTTCACCAGGCCGAGCATGCTGGTGATGTTGACGATGCTGGAACCGGGACCCATCACGCGGGCGCAGGCCTGTGCGGCCCAGTAGGCGCCGAAGAGGTTCACGTCGAGCACTGCCCGATAGTCCTCGGGCCGCTCGCGGGTGGCGGGTGCGGCGTGGGTGACGCCGGCATTGTTCACCAGGATGTCGAGTCTGCCGAACCGTTCGATCGCCGCCCGGGCGAGCGCGTCGCACTGCTCTGGATCGGTCACGTCGGTGGGGACGACCAGGCAGTCGCGACCGCGTTCGGTCACCGATCGGGCGACCGCGTCGAGTCGGTCGCGCCGTCGTGCGGCGATCACGACATCCGCGCCCGCCTCGGCGAGCGCGCACGCGAAACCTGCGCCGAGGCCGCTGCCCGCGCCGGTGACGACGGCCACGGAGTCGGTCAGGCGGAACAGGTCGAGCACCGATTCGGTTGCCTGCGGGTTCATGAGCGAGGTCTCCCATCCAAAATTCTAATGCACATAGGTTTATCGCAGGTGCTGCCGCGGGGCAACATCTCCGACGTGCGTCTTGCGTGACATTAATCTAATGACATAAGATTTATGAGCAAGTGGAGTCGAGTGGAACGAGACAGGTACATGACCAGCACCGCGAACCAGGACCGGCTGCAGATGCAGGTCGCCGGTAAGGAAACGCTTGCCGACGGCGTCGTGCGACTCACGCTGGTCGACGAGTCCGGTGCCGCGGCCCCGGCCTGGACCCCGGGTTCGCACATCGATCTGGTCCTCGACGACACGACCACCCGCCAGTACTCGCTGTGCGGGGATCCCGGCGACACGACGTCGCTGACCGTGGCCGTGCTCCGTGAGGCCGACGGTCGAGGCGGCTCGATCCGCGTCCACGACAAGCTCGAACCCGGCGACGTCGTCACCGTGGCCGGTCCCCGGAACCACTTCGCCCTAGTCGACGCCGACTCGTACCTGTTCGTAGCGGGCGGGATCGGCATCACGCCCCTGCTTCCCATGGCGCGGGAAGTGGAGTCGAAGGGAACGCCGTGGCGCCTGCTCTACGGCGGGCGGACCCGCGCGAGCATGGCGTTCGCCGGCGAACTCGCGGACGCACACCCGGATCGGGTGCTCCTCCGCCCGCAGGACGAGTACGGACACCTCGACCTCGCCACGGCCCTCGACGAGGCCGAGCCCGGAACCGTCGTGTACTGCTGCGGGCCGGAACCGTTGCTGCAGGCCGTCGAATCGGCGTGCCGGGAACGTCCGCACGTCACCCTGCACGTCGAGCGCTTCGCGCCGAAGGCGCTTCCGGAAGGCGACGACGGCGCGTTCGAGGTCGAACTCGGCCGATCCGGGCGCACGGTGCAGGTCGCCGCGGACGAGACGGTTCTCGACGCCGTCCTCCGGGAAGGCCTCGACGTCGACTTCTCCTGCCGGGAGGGCACCTGCGGAACGTGCGAGGTCGCGGTCCTCGGCGGCACCCCCGACCATCGTGACTCCGTTCTCAGCGCAGACGAGCAGGCGGAGAACGACGCCATGATGATCTGCGTGTCCCGGAGTTGCACACCCACGCTGATCCTGGACCTCTGAGGATGGTGGCGACGGGCGCGGAGTCGGTCACGCTCCCGGCCCGACGGTCCGGGGCACGCGATCGGCTGCTGGTCCCGGCGCTGTGCTTCGTCGTCATGACCACGGCCGTCATCCAGACGGCGGTCGTGCCGCTGCTCCCCGCGATGGCGTCGCAACTCGGGGTCGATTCGGCCGCCGTGGGCTGGGTGGTCACGGCGAACCTGCTCGCCGCGGCAGTGTGCACTCCGGTTCTCGGCAGACTCGCCGATCGGCAAGGTCCGCGCCGGGTGCTGCTGGGGACGCTCGTCCTGGTGCTCCTCGGTTCGGTGCTGTGCACCGTCACCGAATATCTGCCGGTTCTCGTCGTCGGCCGCATCCTGCAGGGGGTGTCGTTTCGCGCTGTTCCCGATCGGCGTCGCCGTGCTGAGAGGGCGCCTCGACCCGCGCCGGCTCCTGGGGGCCATCGGGCTGATGTCGGGGATCCTGGCCGTGGGCGGGGGACTCGGCATGGTCGCCGCCGGCGTCCTGCACACCGAGGGCGCGGACTTCCGGCGAGTGTTCGCCCTGCTCGTCGGGCTGAACCTCGCCGCCCTCGTCGTCGCCTGGGTGACCGTACCTCGCGGCGGCGCGGCGCGGACCCGCGACGGCATGGACCCGGTCGGCGTCGGACTCATGGCCGTGGGCCTGTCCGCGATCCTGATCGCCCTCGCCGAAGGCGGCCGGTGGGGCTGGGCCTCACCTGCGACGATCGGCGTGGCGGCAGTGGGGATCGCCGTCACGGCGGGGTGGTACCTGCACGAGCGACGAACCCGGGCGCCCCTCGTCCCGCCGATGCTGCTGACCGGGCGGCGAGTTGCGGGCACGCACCTCGCCGCGTTTCTCGTCGGGATGGCCATGTATATCCAGTTCCTCGGTTCGGCGCAGTTCGTGCAGGCCTCGCGCGCCGACGTCGGATACGGCTTCGACGCCTCGGTGCTGCGCACCAGCCTCCTCGTGCTGCTCCCCGGTTCGGTGGCGGGGGTGGTGGCGGCGTCGGCGAGCGGCCGGTTGATTCACCGCTTCCGCGCCGACCGCGTGCTCGTCGCGGCCTGCGGGATCGGGGTGGCCGGATTCGCGATGCTGGCACTGGCCCACTCCCGGTTGTGGCAGGTGGTCGTGGCGCTCGTCGTGATCAACGTCTTCGTGAGCGGGTCCTACGCGGTGCTGCCCGCGTTGCTCGTCGACGCCGTGCCCTCCGAATTCACCGGGGTCGCCAACGGCGTCAACGCGATTGCGCGGACGTTCGGCAGTTCGCTCGCCAGCGCTCTGGTCGCGACACTGCTCGCGTCCGTGACGGTCGCCGGCACGGACCTGGCATCGGAGCGGGCGTTCGTGATCGCGTTCTGGGTGGGCTGTGCGGCGGCGGGATCGGCCGGGTTGGCAATCGCTCGAGCGGAACACTTTTCGAGAAAACGTGCCGATCGGGGTGTCCGATTCGGTGCAGCATCAGTTAATCTATAGATCATAGGTTTGTAGCGGTGGCGCGAGGCGCCTGCCGTGACATCGATGTCGCCCGGCGGCGACGGCGGAAGGTTGAGTGGAGATGGCTGCGACAATCGGGTCGGCATTGCACTGGTGGGCGGCGACGAAGGGCGACCAGCGGGCGATCGTCGTCGACGACGACGCGCTCACGTACCGGGAACTGCAGGACTGGTCGAGCCGCGTCGCTCGCCGGGTCGTCGAGGCCGGAATCGAGCCGGGTGACCGCGTCGGTGTCCTCGGCCCGAACTCGCTCGAGTGGCCGGCGGTCGCGCTCGGAGTGCTCAAGGCGGGCGCTGTCCTCGTCCCGCTGAACCCCCGGCTCAAGCCCGCGGAACTCCGCAAGGTCGTCGACGACGCGGGAGCCCGGCTGGTGCTGGCGCCCGCCGAATTCGGCGACGCGGTCGAGAAGACCCGCGCTCTCGGCGCGACATTCGATTCGCTGCCCTTCGACGAGTTCACGGCGCTGCGCGGTGGCGGTGTGGACGACTTCCGGATCGACGTCGGTCCCGAAGCGCCGACGGCGCTGCTGTTCACCAGCGGGTCGACGGGGCTCTCCAAGGGCGTGATCTGCACCAATCGCACCCTGCTCAACATCGTCTTCGAGGCGTCGCTGACCGAAGAGGGGCTGCGGCCCGGGGCGACGACACTGCTGGTCCTGCCGCTCGTCTTCACCCCGGGCCTCGTGTGGGGCCTTCTCATGACCACCGTGCTCGGCGGCACCATCATCATCGAGCGCGAGCTGAAGCCCGGACGCGCGGCGGCACTGCTGAGCGAACACAAGGTCCAGGCCCTGTTCGGTGTCCCGTTGATCTTCGAGGCCATCTCCCGTGCCCCGGAATTCGACAACGCGGATCTCGGTTCCCTGCGCACGGCGATTGTCGGCGGCGCCGCCGTCGCACCCGCCCTACTGCAGCGGTGGGCGGACAAGGGGGTGGCGCTCCGGCAGATCTACGGAATGACCGAGGCCGGGGGAGTCGCGACCGCCACGCTGGTGAGCGAGGCATTCGACCACCCCGGGACGTGTGGAAACGGCTCCATCTTCACCGAGATGAAAGTCGTCCGCCCGGACGGGACCGAAGCCGACCCCGGCGAGGAAGGCGAAATCCTCCTCAGCGGGCCCGGCGTCACGCCCGGCTACTGGAACGACGAGGAGTCCACCGCGGCCGCGCTGCGGGACGGCTGGCTGCAC
>NZ_JBHUSF010000424.1:0-6255 GCF_042673295.1 Rhodococcus sp. NPDC057014 | reverse complement strand
GCCGCGTCTGCGGAGGGATTCGCTGGTCAGGAGGCGGCATTCGGCGGTTCTGGGGTGGCGGCACCTGCTGCCCGCCCGGCGTCCGCCGAGGCGGACGGGGCGGCAGCGGAGGATAGGGGGCGTCGCCGGTCACCCGCCCGACTTTACTGGTCCGGCCGGATTACGGAATCCAGCCGACGTGCCCCCGCAGCGCGGCGTAGCCGACGAACGCGACCGAATCGATGGTGGCGTGCGCGATCACGAGAGGCCACAACCGTCCGGTCTTCTGCCAGTACCGGCCGAACACCAGACCCATGACGACGTTGCCCAGCCCGCCGCCGAAGCCCTGGTAGAGGTGATACGTCCCCCGCAGCAGCGCCGACGCCAGCAGCGAAGAATTCTCGCTCCACCCGAGTTGCCGCAGCCGCGTGATCAGATACGCGACGACGAGCACTTCCTCCGCGCCGGAGTTCGCGATCGCCCACAGGATCAGGGCGGGCAGACGCCACCAGTGGTCCCCGATCGTGCTGGGGACGACGGTGAGGTTGGCGCCGACGGCGCGGGCCAGCAGGTAGAAGCCGAGCCCGGGCAGACCGATGAGTGCGGCGAGCCCGACACCCTGCGTCGCGTCGGGTCGCCAGCGGAAACGGCCGAGCCCGACGTCGCGCGGGCCGACGCCGCTGCGCCACAGGAGATACAGCCCCAGGGCGCCCCACGCGAGAAGTTTCACGACGCCGAGCAGTTGCCGGGCGACGTCGATGATCTGGTTCTCGGCGCGGGCGACGTTGAGGGCGACGGCCTGGTCGGCCAGGTTGCCCGGTGTCAGCAGCGATTCGGTCAGCGACAGCAGTCCCGACAGCCCGCTGGTCCCGAACGTGACGAGCAGGACGATCGTGATCTCGATCCGCAGGGCCCGGCGCTCGGTGCCCGTCGCGACGGGGGCGGCCGGTTCGGGTGAGGCCGGCTGCAGCCAGGAGGCGAGCGTTGCGCGCGAGATCACGCCGCACACGCTAGCGTGCGGCGAATCGGAAGGCCGGTCAGCCGCGCGCGCGGAGTCCGTTCACGAACGGGCATCCCACCAGCAGCCGGATCGCCCTGCTCAGGGAGACGGTGTCGTCGACCGGGGCGGAGAACGGCATCCAGATGTCGCGGTCGCCGTGGTCGTTCTCGACGCGCAGCCGCAGTCCGTACCGGTCGATGCCCAGGGGGCGGACGCGTCCGCGCCGCATGTGCGGCGGCAGCTTGCGGGACAGCATGTCGATGAGGTCGCGGTGGTCTTCGTCGAGGTGCTGGAGCCACGCGGTCTCCATCTCCCAGAACGGGTCGGGCCGGGCGGCGAGCAGGTCGTCGAGGGCGACGGGTTCGGCGCCGCTCGAATCGGCGACCACCGCCGATTCGAGGCGCAGTTGCAGCAGCGTCGCGTCGTGCCCGACGTCGAGAAGTCCGGGGTGCGGGTATTCGGAGGCCACCTCGTCGGCGAGGGCGCGGGTGTGTGCCTCGCACAGCGCGTGGAGGGTGCCGCGCAGCCAGACGAGCGACCGCACGGGCTCGCGCAGCGCGAGCGGTGAGTTGTCGGTCAGTTCGAGCACGGCCGGGATTCCGCCGCCGCCGGCGAGCCAGGACAGCGTGGCGGCCGCCGACTCGGTGGGCACCGCGACGACGACGTCGCCGCTGGACCGCAGGTGGTGGACCGACGTGACGGTCGGTGCGCTGCCTTCGACGGCGAGTACCGCGTCCTGGGTCCGTGCGCACGAGCTACGCACACGCTCGGCGGTGGACGGACCGGTGGTCGTGACGGGCATGGAGCCTCCTTCAGGGTTCCGCGATACTGAGGTAACCCTAACCTAATGTGACGGAACCGGCGAGGGCAAGACCCGAAAAGATTCCGGTCCACGAGGCGGGCATACGGTGGGACCGTGGCCATACCTCTCTCCCTCGGCGTCCCGCGCTCGCGCGGACCGCAGTCGTTGCTCGCGGATCTGCTCAGCGGGACCGCGGACGCGAGCCCGGCCGCCGGCGGCGCCCTCGGACCGCGCGTGGTCGCGGCGTCCGCGCTGCTCGACGCCGTCGGCACCGACGCGGGCCGCGTCATCGTCCGGCTCGACGTCGACCCGGCCGTACTCCGCACCCGCGAGCAGGCCTCCTACGAGGCGGTCCGCTTCCACCTCGACTGCCCCGCGGGCCAGCTCGGCGACGCGGTCGCGCTGCGGCTGCCGTCCCCGCTCGCGGTGTTCGTCACCGCGGACGGCAGCGACGCCTCCGGACTGGCCGAAACGGCGCAGCAACTCGCGGACGCCGGCCGCATCCCGGGACTCGCGAGCGGGCACTCCATCGGCGAGGTCGCCGACTTCCTCGCCGTTCTCGCGCACGCCGACGTCGGCTACGTCGCACGGGCCCGTGACACCGCCGAGGTGCTCGCGCTGCTGTCGGGGACGGTCGCGTCCCTCCGCGGCGACGACGTGCGGGCAGCGCTCGCGACCCCGGATCCCACGAGGCTCACCTCGCTGATCCCGGAGGCCGCGGAGGCCGTCCGCGAGGTCCTGCTCGGGGTCGAGGTCGACGACCCCGTGCTCGTCGCCCGTGAACTGGCGGACGCGGGTCTGCGGTAAACATTCACCGTCAATGCGCCGGACCGTCGAGGCTCGGTGCGTAATCTCGTAGGCGTGCCAAAGATCGCGTATTTCGGACCCTCGGGAACCTTCACGGAGATGGCGCTCGCCCAGCTCGAGGCCGCGGGTGCCTTCGACGGGCCCGTCGAGCGGGTGCCCGCGACGAGCCCGCCCGCCACCCTGGCCATGGTGCGGGACGGCGTCGTCGACGGTGCCGTCGTTCCCATCGAGAGCTCCGTCGAAGGGGCCGTCGTGCCCACCCTCGACACGCTCGCGCTGGGCGATCGCCTGCAGATCGTCGCCGAGACCGAACTCGACGTGGCGTTCACGATCCTCGGCGGGGCGGGCGTCGAACGGCTCGACCAGGTGCGTACCGTGCGGGCGTACCCGGTGGCGGCCGGCCAGGTGCGAATCTGGCTGGAGGAGAACTGCCCCGGCGCCCAGCTCCAGACGGCATCCTCCAACGCCGGCGCCGCCGAGGACGTGGCGAACGGCCTCGCCGACGCCGCCGTGTCCACCGCCCTCGCCGGCGAACGGCTCGGGCTGCGCAGTCTCGCCGACGGGGTCGCCGACGAGAAGAGCGCCCGCACCCGATTCGTTCTCGTCACCGCGCCCACCCGGGTGCCCGCCCGCACCGGCGGCGACCGCACGTCCGCCGTCCTCGAACCCCACAACACCCCCGGCTCCCTCGTCGGTGTGCTCTCCGAGTTCGCGACGCGCGGAATCGATCTCATCCGCATCGAATCGCGGCCGGTGCGTACCACCCCCGGCCTGTACCGCTTCTTCGTCGACTGCATCGGGCACATCGACGACCCGCTCGTCGCCGAGGCGTTCCGCGCGCTGCACCGGAAGTCGCACGTGCGGTTCCTCGGGTCCTGGCCCGCCGCCAACCCGAGCGGCCCGCCCCCGCCGTCCGACGGAGACGCGGCGGACTGGATCGAGCGAATCCGTCAGGGAGAGAGGGAAACGTGAGCGGCAAGCTGATCCTGGTCCGGCACGGGCAGACCGAGGCGAACGTCGAGCGCAGACTCGACACGAGGCTGCCCGGCGCCCGGCTGACACCCGAAGGGATCTCCCAGGCGGAGCGGCTCGGTAACGACCTCGCCGCACACGCGACGACGGCCGCGCTCGTGTCCTCGCAGGCACTGCGCGCCCAGCAGACGGCGCGGTTCGTGGAACTGGCGTCGGGCATCGCCGTCCAGGTGCGGGAAGGACTGCACGAGGCGCAGGCCGGCGAACTCGAGGACCGCAGCGACGAGGAGTCGCACAAGCTGTTCATGAAGACGTTCCACCTGTGGCACACCGGCGAACTGGACGCCCGCGTTCCCGGTGGGGAATCCGCCAGCGACATCCTCGACCGGTACGTCCCGGTCGTGGACTCCCTGCGCGAGCAGTACCTCGACGACCCGGCGGCCTCGGGCGACGTCGTGCTGGTCAGCCACGGCGCCGCCATCCGGCTCGTGGCAGCACAACTCGCCGGGGTGCCGGGGCTGTTCGCCGCCAACAACCACCTGGCCAACACCCAGTCGGTGGAGTTGACCCCGCTCGCGGGCGGCGGCTGGGAGTGCGTGCGCTGGGGAATCGTGGAGCCGCCGTTCGAGCACCGGGTGATCCCCGGCGCCGACGACCCGATGGGGTGACGTCGTTGCGTGCACCCAGGGGTTGCGCGACGATGGAGGAAACCGTCCTCGAGGAGTGACGGCGGTGGATTGGTTCGTTGGCGAAAACTATTCGCTCGGTCGGCTGCTCGTCACCGAGGGGCTCGCCGCGATCTACCTCGTCGCGTTCCTGGCCGCGAGAAACCAGTTCAGGCCGCTGGTCGGCAGCACCGGGATGCTGCCCATCCCGGACTTTCTCCGTGCCGTCCCGTTCACGCGTGCGCCGAGCATCTTCCACCTGCACTACTCGGACCGATTCTTCGAGGGCATCTGCTGGACGGGCGCCGGACTGTCCCTCGCCGCGCTGCTCGGTGTGACGCAGGTCGTCCCGCTCGCCGTGTGCATGCTCGTGTGGTTCGCCCTGTGGGTGCTGTATCTCTCGATCGTCAACGTCTCCCAGCTCTGGTACAGCTTCGGCTGGGAGTCGCTGCTGCTCGAGGCGGGTTTCTTGGCGATCTTCCTGGGCAACGCGTCGGTCGGGCCGCCGATCCTGGTGCTGCTGATGCTGAGGTGGTTGCTGTTCCGGCTCGAATTCGGGGCCGGGCTGATCAAGATGCGCGGCGACCGATGCTGGAAGAACCTCACCTGCCTGTACTACCACCACGAAACCCAGCCCATGCCCGGGCCGTTCAGCTGGTACTTCCACCGGCTGCCGAAACCGCTGCACCGGGTCGAGGTGCTCGGCAACCACTTCGCACAGCTGGTGGTGCCGTTCGGGCTGTTCGCGCCGCAACCGGTCGCCGCCGTCGCTGCGACGATCATGATCGTCACCCAGCTGTGGCTGGTGGCGAGTGGCAACTTCTCGTGGCTGAACTGGACGACCATCGTTCTCGGTCTGTCCGTCATCCCCGACAGCGTGTACGAGGCGGTGCTGCCCGTCGACGTCCCGGCCGCCGCCGACTCGGCGCCGATGCCCTTCGTCGTGCCGGTGATCGCGGTGACCGCGCTCGTCGTCGTGTTGAGCTACTGGCCCGTTCGCAACCTGATCTCCCACGGCCAGCGCATGAATGCGTCGTTCAACAAGTGGCACTTCGTCAACACGTACGGCGCGTTCGGCAGCATCACCCGGGTGCGGTACGAGGTGATCGTGGAGGGCACGTCCGACGCCCATCTCGGTCTGCATTCCGAGTGGAAGGAGTACGGCTTCAAGGGGAAACCGGGTGACGTCAACCGGCGGCCGCGCCAGTTCGCGCCGTATCACCTGCGGCTGGACTGGTTGCTCTGGTTCACGGCGATCTCGCCCGGCTACGCCGAACCGTGGTTCCGGGGTTTCGTCGAGCGGTTGCTGCGCAACGATCCGGACACCCTGAAGTTGTTGCAGTACAACCCGTTCCCGGGTGATCCGCCGAAACACGTGCGGGCGCGCATGTACCGGTACGAATTCACCACCTGGAAGGAACGCCGCGAGACCGGTGCCTGGTGGAAGCGGCAACCGGTGTAGGTCAGCGGAGCCGGTCGGCCAGCGATTCCAGTGCCTGCCGGAGGCGTTGCGGGGTGCCGGGGCTGAGCGACGACCACGCCACCCCGTGCGCGGACACACTGGACGTGCCGACGATCCGCCCGGCTCCTGTGTCGAACACCGTCACGGGCCCGCCCACCGGATCGTATTGCCCGTCGCCGTAGACGATTCCGACGATCTCGGCGTAGATGCTGCAACCGGCCATCGCGTTGCCCAGAACGGTCGCGTCGACCGCGGGCACACCGAGCGCGGCGAGCGCGGCCGCGAGCGACTTGCCGTCTCCGCCCTGGTCGAAGGCCTCGCCGAGCTGGGCCGTGGGTGCGTTGACGACGCCGATGTTCAACGGCTCCACCACCCCCAGGGCACCGATCACGGGCGCGAAGATGTCGGCGCCCGCGTCCTGGACGACGTACGTGTCGCCGGCCCGCAGCGCCAGCACCGACAGTGCCTCGCCCTGAGAGACACACAGTCGCGAGATGCTGCCGTCGACGTACCAGCGCAGGGCGATCTCCCACAGCGGCCGGGCCAGAACCCGCAGTCGGTCGGCGAG
>NZ_JBHUSF010000423.1:0-6261 GCF_042673295.1 Rhodococcus sp. NPDC057014 | reverse complement strand
GCGTCGGCGTGGTCGCGAACGTCGGTGGTGCGGAACGCGGCGGTGCGATCGCCGTGTGCGGGCAGGATGTCCGGCGCGGAGCGGCCGCACACGAGCACGTTCGCACCCGCGGAGAGAAACGACTCGGCGACGACGAAACCGATGCCCTTGGTGCCGCCGGTCACGACGACGGAGCGGCCACTGAAATCGAGAGGGTGGGGATGTGTCACGGGGAAGACCTTCGGAGTGAGGAGCGCGGGGGAGACCCGGCGCTCGGCGGGGATCAGTGAATATGCACGACCAAGCAATTGCTTGGTCCGATGGTAGGGGAACGGGAGCGAACATGAACACACTCGACGGCAAGGTCGCACTGATCACGGGTGCGGGCCAGGGGATCGGGCAGGGAATCGCCCTCGCCCTCGCACGGGAAGGGGCTGCGATCGCGGTCGCCGGACGCACGGAATCGAAACTGCACGACACGTGCGAGCAACTGTCCGCGATCGGCGCCCGCAGCGCACCCGTGGTGTGCGACGTCAGCAGGCGCGAGGACATCACGTCCGCCGTCGAGCGGACCGTGGATCTGTTCGGCGGCGTCGACATCCTGGTCAACAACGCCAACGACTGCTCACCGGGACCGATCCTGTCGGTGATCGACGAGGAGTACGAGCGGTCGTTCGCGACGGGACCGCTCGCGACGCTGCGCATGATGCAGTCGTGCCACCCGCACATGGTCTCGCGCGGCGGCGGCGTGATCGTCAACCTCGTCACGTCGGCGGCCGTGCGCTGGGACGCCAGCAACTACGGCGCCTACGGTTCGATCAAGGAGGGCATGCGTTCGCTGACCAGGTCGGCGGCCTGCGAATGGGGCCGGGACGGCATCCGCGTGCTGTCCGTCGCTCCGCACGCCAAGAGTCCGGCCCTCGCGCGGTGGATGGACCGGAACCCGGACGAGGCGGCGGAGTTCGTGGCGGGCATCCCCCTCGGACGCGTCGGTGACGCGGAGACCGACATCGGACGGGCCGTCGTGTTCCTCGTCGGCGAGGACGCCGGCTATCTCACAGGGGCGACCATCCCCCTGGACGGCGGGCAGTCCCGTTGGGGCTGACGGCGGGCAGTCCCGTTGGGGCTGACGGCGGGCAGTCCCGTTGGGGCTGACGGCGGGCAGTCCCGTTGGGGCTGACGGCGAGAATCCGGGTCCCGCCCAGCGGGAAAGGCTGAGGCCACCGCTGTCGAACTGCACTAGTTTCGGCAGGATCGAATTACCGTAGCGAGAGGGCACCGTCGCGATGACGACCGTTGAAACACCACGCAGTTCGCGATCAGTAGTGGTCACCGTGGCCGCCGTCGTGGAGGAGACGTCCGACGCCCGGTCGCTGGTGTTCGACGTGCCCGACGAGCGCAGGCACGAATTCGCCTACAAGCCGGGACAGTTCCTGACGCTGCGTATCCCGAGCGATCGGACGGGATCGGTCGCCCGGTGCTACTCGCTGGCCAGTTCGCCGTTCACCGACGACCTGCCGAAGGTGACGATCAAGCGCACCGCGGGCGGATACGGTTCGCACTGGTTGTGCGACAACGTCGGCGTCGGCGACCGCATCGAGGTGCTGCCGCCCGCGGGCGTGTTCACTCCGGCCAGCCTGGACGAGGACCTGATCCTGTTCGCCGCGGGAAGCGGAATCACCCCGGTGATGTCGATCCTCAAATCGGCGCTGAGCGAAGGGAGCGGGAAAGTCGTTCTCGTGTACGCGAACCGGGACGAGAAGTCGGTGATCTTCGCCGACGAGTTGCGGGACCTCGCCGCCCGCCACGAACATCGGCTGACCGTCGTGCACTGGCTCGAGAGTGTGCAGGGCCTGCCGACACCACGCCAGCTGGCGAATCTGTCGGACCGGTTCCGGGATCACCGCGCCTACCTGTGCGGACCCCGCCCCTTCATGGACGCGATCCACGAGTCGCTCGCACTCGCCGGCGTCCCACGGGATCGGGTGCACGCCGAGGTGTTCATCTCACTGTCCGGGGATCCGTTCGCGGACGTCGTGGTCGAGGACCTGCCGGAAGCGGGAGCGGCGTCGACGGTCGAGGTGCGCCTCGACGGTGAGGCGCACAACCTCACCTGGCCGCGCCGGGCGACGCTCGTCGACGTCATGCTGTCCAAGGGCCTCGACGTCCCGTACTCGTGCCGCGAAGGCGAATGCGGTTCCTGCGCATGCACGGTCGTCGAGGGTGAAGTGGACATGGACAACGCGTCGATCCTCGACCCCGAGGACATCGCGAGCGGCTACATCCTCGCGTGCCAGGCCCGTCCCGTCAGCGGGCACGTGCGGGTCGAGTTCTGACTGGTGCCGGCTACTTCTCGGTCTGCGCGGCCGCCGCGCGGGCGTTCAGGTCGGCGAGGCGGATCGGGTACCGCGGCGGGCGGTCGACGATCACATCGCGGGTGACGCCGAGGTCGCGGCCGACGTGGAGCAGTTCGCCCGGCTGCAGCGGCGTCCACCCGGGGTCCTCGTCCATCTGCTCACTGGCGACGACCACCGCGGGACGCTCGGCGAGATGTTCGGACCTGGCTCGGATCCGGCCGGGGGTGCTCGCGTGCTGGAGGTGGCGTCCGCCGCTCGGACCGCCCGCGCGCCGCTCGAGGAAGAGCAGATCGTGCGTGTCCGGGTAGCGCAGCGCCCACAACTCGCCGGGGGTGGTGAGCAGGATGTTGAGCGCGTAGATCGGCACGTTGTCGGCCAGCCACCGCGCGGCCGACGTGATCCCTGCCGTGACGTCGCCGCCGTTCCTGCCGATGTGACTGGTCACGAGCGCGAAGACGCGTTCCGAATCGGTGTCGCCGTGAACGAGCGCGAGATCGGAGCCCAGTTCCGCCTCGAGCTTCGGCAGGTCCTCGACCACGCCGTTGTGGGCGAACACGCGACCGTTCTGGGCGAACGGATGAGTGTTCTGCGGAAGCAGTTCGCCCGTGGTCGCGAAACGGATGTGCGCGACGAATGTGGCCGAGTACCGGTGCTTCGCCTCCTGCGCGAACTCCGCGTCCTCGTAGGCGGCGAGCGGTTGCTTCTCGACCACTGGCGTCCCGTCCTCCGCGAACGTGCCGAGGCCGGTGCCGTCCGGCTCGCGGTGACTCTGCTGCGCCAGGCTGTCCGGGGCGTCGAGCAGCCAGAACGACGCGCGGACGCGGTGCGGGGCGGCGGACAGCCCGAACAATCGGCACATGGCTTCCCTCTCGGGTGGGACGGTTCAGCGGTAGTCCGGGTTGGCGAAGTCGGGGCGGCAACCGGCGTCCCACTCCGAGCGTTGATTGCCGTACACGGGGAACCCGCCTGCCTTCTTCAGCATCGCGGCGACGTGCATCAGGTTGTACGTCATGAACGTGGTGTTGCGGTTGGTGAAATCGTTCTCCGGGCCGCCCGACCCCTCGTCGAGATACGACGGGCCGGGGCCCGCTTCACCGATCCATCCGGCGTCGGCCTGCGGCGGGATCACGTATCCGAGATGCTGGAGGCTGTAGAGGATGTTCATCGCGCAATGCTTGACCCCGTCCTCGTTGCCCGTGATCAGGCAACCGCCGGCCCGCCCGTAGTACGCGTACTGGCCGTGGTCGTTGAGCAGCGAAGAACACCCGTACAGCCGCTCGATCACCTGCTTCGTGACGGAACCGTTGTCGCCCAGCCAGATCGGGCCCGCCAGCACCAGGATGTCGGCGTCCAGGACACGCCGGAACAGTTCCGGCCATTCGTCGCTCGGCCACCCGTGCTCGGTCATGTCCGGGTAGACGCCGGTCGCGATGTCGTGGTCCACCGCCCGGAACTGGTCGACCGACACTCCTTCCTTCTCCATCAGCCCGACACTGCGGTCGATCAACCCCTGGGTGTTGCTCACATCGGGTGACCGCTTGAGGGTGCAGTTGACGAACAGGGCACGCAGCCCGCTGAACCGTGGTCCGTCCTGCGGCGATGGATCGGTCATCAGTCCACGATATGCCGCGGCGGTTCCTGTTCGTGGCGGAAGTGGCGACAGGGCACGGCTAGCTCTCGATCGGCGTCGCCGTCTCCAGTGCCGCGGCCAGGAACTCCGCCGGAACATCCGGCCAGTCGGACGACCACCGGCCCGCTCGCCTGTCCTCGAGGAGTGCCGTCAGGGCGGGCACCATGCGCGGACCGCCGTCGATGAGGTAGCGCACGAAGCCGATTCGCACACACGTCGCGGCGATGGACGCCAGCACCGGCTTCGCTTCGTCGACCCGTCCCGCGGCCACCAGGCACGCGACGAGCAGGCGATTGGCCTGCATCGCCGCCCTCGGCCTGCGCTCCTGCTCGACCCGGCGCACCCACTCCTGCGCGCGACGACACGCGACGTCGGGCTCGACCGCCGACTGCTTCCGGATCTCGGTGGCGTCGTCGAGCTGCGCGATGATCTCGGCGAAACCGAAATCGGGTTCCCGGGTGGGTTTCCCGGCAGTGGGCGGCGGCTGCGGCGAGGCGGGCAGGCCGAGCCGGACCCGCTCGTTCTCGACCCGGGCCCGCAGCCTGGGCAGTCCCAGCGACGCCGCCGCGGACGCTCCCTCGTCGAGGTGCCGGGCAGCGGACACGACGTCGCCGCGGGCCGCCTTCAGCCGGGCGCCCGTCACGAACCGGGCGATCATGAAATCGACTATGCCCGCCTCGGGTCCGAGTTCGTAGCTCTCGTCGAGAAGTCGCTCGGCTTCGTCGAGACGGCCGAGCTCGTACATCAGCTCGCCCAGGAGCGCCCCCGCGAGACGTGCGGCGTGCGAGTGCGAGCCGATCGATTTCGTCGCGGTCTGCACGGCCAGCCGGAAGTTGTCCTCGGCGGCCGTGATGTCGAGTTGCTCCCACGCGGCGATTCCGGCGAAACAGTAGCCGTACATCTTGCTGAACGGTCCGATGGTCCGCTGGTGGTAGCCGGTGGCCCACTCCTGCAGGCGGCGGGCCTCCACGAAGTCGAACTGGGCGATCGCGACCGCGGAGGCGAGATTGGCCCCCGCCGAGACCACCCACGCGCGTAGTGTTTCCGGCCGGGCCAGACATTCCGCGATGAGGTCGGGTACTCCGGCGATGCGATCGGACGACACCGCGATCACGGCGCGGACGATGTCGCCCTCCACCCGGATGTCGGCCTGCTCGGACTCGCTCAGCGACGAGGACTCGAGGCTCGACGCGACCAGCGACAGGGCCTTCAGCGCCGGCGACACCCGCTGCAGCAGGATGTTCGCCCACGCCACCGCGATCTGGATGCGCGGACTGGACTCGACCAGCGTCTGCGGCAGCTTGTCGACCAGGCCGAGCAGCGCGACCATCCGTGAATGCTCCACCAGATACATGCCCTGTTCCTCGACCACCACGACGGCCACGTCGCGGTCGCCCGCCGCCAGCGCGTGATCCACTGCGTCGCTGACGTAGTGGTGGTCGGCGAACCAGTGCGCGGCCGCACGGTGCAGATCCGCGACGCGCGACGGATGATCGCGCTCGAGCCGTCGGCGGAGATATTCGGCGAACAGGTGGTGGTACTCGAACCACTCGCGGTCCTCGTCGAGGCTGCGCAGGAACAGGTCGCGCGATTCGACCTGCTCGAGAAGGGCCTGACCGCGGGTCACGTTCGCCAGCACGCCCGCGAGTTCACCGCACACCCGCTCGGTGATCGACGTGGCCAGCATGAAGTCGAGCAGCGCGGGCTCGAGGGTGCTGAGCACGTTCTCCGCCAGGTACTCGCCGATCGCGTGGTGGCGGCCCGACATGTGCCGGATGAGGTCGCCGGGGTCGTCGCGGTCGCGCAGCGACAGCGACGCCAGTTGCAGCGCCGCCACCCACCCGTCCGTGGTCTCCTCCAGCGCCTCCACGTCGGAGTCGTCGAGGTGCAGTCCGCCGAGGTCGACGAGGAACCGCTGCGATTCCGTCAGGTCGAAACGCAAAGCCACGGAGTCGATTTCGACCAGCTCGTCGCGCACCCGCATCTTGGCGAGCGGAAGTCCCGCCTGGCTTCGGCTGCTCACCACCATCTGCAGGTGGTGGCAGCCGTTCTCCAGGATGAAGTCCATCGCCGCGATCGTGTCCGATGACGTCACACGGTGCCAGTCGTCGATCATCACCACCACGTGCCGCCTGCTGTCGTGGACCTGATTCACCAGCGACGTCAGCACGAACCGTTCCGCGTCGGCGCCGTTCTCGTCGAGCGCCTGGCCCAGTTCGTCGGCCAGCGTCGGCTCGGCGCGGCGGATCGCCTCGACGAGGTGCGACAGGAACCACACGACGTTGTTGTCGTCGT
>NZ_JBHUSF010000422.1:0-6307 GCF_042673295.1 Rhodococcus sp. NPDC057014 | reverse complement strand
CCCATGGGGAGGGTGCGCATTCCGGCGACGCGTTCGGTGATCTTCTGCCCCAGCAGCATTCCGCCGCCGCCGGGCTTGGCGCCCTGCCCGAGGACGATCTCGATGGCGTCGGCCTTGCGCAGGTCGTCCGGGTTCATCCCGTACCGCGACGGCAGGTACTGGTAGACCAGGTTCTTCGACTGCCCGCGTTCCTCCCGGGTCATGCCGCCGTCGCCGGTGGTGGTGGACGTGCCGACCTCGCTGGCGCCGCGGCCTAGCGCTTCCTTCGCCTGCCCGGACAGCGCGCCGAAGCTCATGCCGGCGATGGTGATCGGGATGTCCAGGTGCAGCGGGAACTTCGCGTTGCGGTCGCCGAGGACGACGTCGGTGTCGCACTTTTCGCGGTACCCCTCGAGCGGGTACCGCGACATCGACGCGCCGAGGAACAGCAGGTCGTCGAAGTGGGGCAGCTTCCGCTTGGCGCCCCAGCCGCGGATGTCGTAGATGCCGGTCTCGGCGGCCCGCTGGATCTCGGAGATGACGCCGCGGTCGAACGTCGCCGATTCGCGCAGGGCCGGGTTCGGGGTGTTCATGACGGTTCTCCTAGTAGGCGCTGGCGTTGTCGACGTGGAAGTTGTAGAGCTTGCGGGCGGAGCCGTACCGGGTGAACTCGGACGGGTCGGCGTCGAAGCCGGCTTGATCGAGCAGTTCCCGCAGTTCCGTCAGGTGCTCCTCGCGCATCTCCTTCTTGATGCAGTCGGCGCCGAGGGACGCGACGGTGCCGCGCACATAGATGCGCGCCTCGTACAGCGAGTCGCCGAGGGCTTCGCCGGCGTCGCCGAGGACGACGAGCCGCCCCGCCTGACCCATGAACGCGGACATGTGCCCGATGTTGCCGCCGACGACGATGTCGACGCCCTTCATCGAGATGCCGCAGCGCGCAGCAGCATTGCCGTCGATCACGAGCAGTCCGCCGTGGGCGGTGGCGCCGGCGGACTGCGACGCGTCGCCCTTGACGTGCACCGTCCCCGACATCATGTTCTCGGCGAGCCCGACGCCGGCATTGCCGGTCACGGTCACCGTCGCGTGCTGGTTCATGCCGGCGCAGTAGTAGCCGACGTGGCCCTCGATCGTGACGTCGATGTCCGAGTCGAGGCCGCAGGCGAGAGCGTGCGCACCCTGAGGGCCGGTGACGGTGACGGCCTTCGGCGCCTCGGGCGAGGTGAGCCGCTCGTTGACGGCCCGGGTGCTCGACGACGCGAGGTCCAGGACTGTCGCTTCTGTGGTGGCTACCGGTGCCATACGTACACCTCTTCCGGTTCGGGCTCGAAGATTCGGGCGTTGTCGACGCCGGGCAGGTTCGCCAGGGCGCGGTATTCGGAGGCCATCGCGACCCACTGGTCGGTCTCGGCGATGACGGCGGGCTTGCAGGAGATGGCGTCGCGGACCACGGCGAACGAGTCGGCGGTCGAGACGAGGAGGGTGTAGAAGCCGTCGAACGTCTCGTTGAGCATGAGCAGCGCCTTCTCGAGATCGACGCCCTCGGCGAGTTGCTTGGCGACGAACCGCGCCCCGACCTCGGTGTCGTTGGCGCTGTCGAACACGACGCCGTCGCGTTCGAGCTGGTGCTTGATGCTCATGTGGTTCGAGAAGGACCCGTTGTGCACCAGGCACTCGTCGGGGCCGACGGAGAACGGGTGCGAACCCTCGGCGGTGACGGCGGATTCGGTGGCCATCCGGGTGTGGGCGACGCCCTGCCATCCGGTGGCGGCGGGCAGCCCGAACCGGTTCGCCAGGTCGACGGGGTTCCCGACGCCCTTGAGGACGGTGAGATCGTTTCCGAAGCCGATGACCCGTGCCGTGGGGACGAGGCTGCGCACGGCCGCCGCGAGATCCTCCGCGCCGACGACGCCGTGCAGGATCGTGGTCGGGTCCAGGTCGAGTCCGGTGATGGTCGTGTCGAGGGTGGACGACAGCGTCGCGGCGAGATCCGCTGCGGGGATGGGGCAGTCGAGCAGTGAGACCGTCGACTCCCCCTCCGGCGACCAGGTCCGGTCGCCGTAGATGGCCATGCCGGCGGAATCGGGGCCGCGGTCGCACATCTGCGCGAGCATGTCGGTGAGCAGGGCGCCGAGTTGTGGGTAGAGGGACGGCTCACGCAGGTGAAGTCCGACGATTCCACACATGGATGTCTCCTTTCGGGAGGTCGTTCAGAACGCAGTCAGGTAGTGGTCGAGTTCCCAGGGGGAAACGGTGTTGTGCCAGGCGAAGAATTCCTCGCGCTTGAGTTTCGCGAAGTACTCGGCGACGCCGGGGCCCGCGACGTCGAGGGCGCCCGTCACGATCGGATCCGATTCCAGCGCGTCCATGGCGTGCAGCAACGTCATCGGCAGCATGTCGCTGGGGCTGTCGCCGGATCCCGGGGTGCCCGGGTCGAGGTCGCGGGCGATGCCGTCCAGGCCGGCGGCGATCGCGGTGGCGGCCGCGAGGTAGGGGTTGGCGGAGCCGTCGCCGCCGCGCAGTTCCACCCGGTTCTTGTCCGGCACCCGCAGGTAGTGGGTGCGGTCGTTGCCACCGTACGTGGCGTACCGCGGCGACCAGGTGGCGCCGCTGCTCGTCGAGGTGGCGCCGGTTCGCTTGTAGGAGTTTACGGTCGGGGCGATCACGCCCTGCAGAGCGCACGCATGCTCGAGAATGCCGGCGATGAACGCGTACGCGGTCTTCGACAGTCCGAGCCCCTTGGGGTCGTCACCGTCCGGGAACACCGAACCGCCGTCGTTCCACAGCGACAGGTGCAGGTGCATGCCCGACCCGGTGCGATCGGAGAACGGCTTCGGCATGAACGTGGCCTTCATGCCCCGCTTCTCGGCGATCACCGACAACAGGTACCGGGCGGTGATCACCCGGTCCGAGGTGGTCATCGCGTCGGCGTAGTCGAAGTTCTGCTCGAACTGCCCGTTGCCGTCCTCGTGGTCGTTGGCGTAGTTGCCCCACCCGAGCGTGTTCATGGCCTGCGACACCTCGGTGAGGTGGTCGTACATCCGGGTGACGTCGCGGGCGTCGTAACACGGCTGACGGCTGACGTCGTCGGTGTCCGCGGTGGTGAGGGGACCGTCGCCGGTGCGATTGACGAGGAAGTACTCGATCTCCGCCCCGACGTTGACGGACAGGCCGAGGTCGGCCGCCTTCTTCAGCGTCTCCTTCAGGATCACCCGCGGCGCATACGGCCACGGCGCGCCCTCCACGTGGGGGTCGCAGTGCACGATCGCGAGTCCGGGCTTCACGAACGGGATCGGCGTGAACGACGAGACATCGGGCACGGCAACGAGATCGGAGTCCTTGGGTTCCTGCCCCATGTGCCCGGCCGCGTAGCCGGCGAAGCCCACGCCGTCGTCCTGAAGTTGCTCGACGGCCTCGATCGGGACGAGTTTGGCGCACGGCTTCCCGGACAGGGTCACGAACAGGGCGAGGATGAAGGTGGTTCCGGTGGCCCGGGCCACCTCGGACAAGGTCTGCGGTGGGGATGTCACGATGTTCTGCGCGGTGAACGCGTCAGCAGTGTCGACAGCCATGGGGAGCTCCTGAACTGGTGGTCTACGGGTGAGGTGGTTTGTGGGTCAGCGCATCTCGCCGGCGCCCTCGTAGGGGTGCAGGCTGAAGAGGAGGTCGCCCTCCTCGAAGCGCGAGTAGCGGAAGTCGGACGGCTCGACGTTCGGGAGGGTGGTCGTGCCGTCGTCGAGCAGCATGTCGGCGACGAGGCGCCCGACCGCGGGTGAGATCTTGAAACCGTGACCGGAGAACCCGGTGGCCAGGAACAGCCCGTCGACGGGTGCGGGTCCGATGATCGGGTTGTAGTCGGGGGTGACGTCGTACGCCCCGACGTACGAGGACGTGATGCGCGGGTCCGGCATGTCCGGCAGCCGGTTGCCGAGCTTCATGATGTTCTTCTCGATGGTGCTGTCGTCCGCGCGGTTGCTGTACTTGTCGGGGTCGATGTATTCGGGCGCGGCATGGTCGCTGTTCCCGACGAGCAGTTCGCCGTTGGGTTCGCGGCAGATGTACTGCAGTCCGGCGAGATCCGACAGCACCGGAACCTCCGGCGTGGGAACTCCCTGATCGATCAGGACGAGTTGCGCGCGTTGGGCTTTCACCGGGATGTCGACGCCGACTCCGGCACCGAGTTCGGGCGCCCACGGGCCGGTCGCGAGGATCACGTGCTCGGCGTGCACCTCGTCGCCGTTGCCCAGGGTCACGCCGTAGACGCGGCCGTCGGCGTTCTGCAGCAGCGACGCCACCGGCGTGCTCTGGCGGATCGTGACGCCCAGCTTGCGGGCGGACGCGCCGAATGCCATCCCGGCCATGTACGCCTCGCCGCGGCCACCGAGGGGCTCGTACGCGAAGGCGGCGAAATCGTCGAGGTGCAGCCCCGGCCACAGCTCGGCCATCTTGTCGTGGCCGATGTAGTCGACGTCGATGCCGAGGCCCTGCATCATCGCGACGTTCGCCTTCAGCGGGTCGATGTTGTTCTCGCCGACGCCGACGACGTACCCGCACTGGCGGAACGCCATGTCGTCGCCGAAGATCTCGGTGGCCCGGGTGAAGATGTCGACGCCGTACCAGGACATCGCCGCCAGCGACGGCGTCCCGTAGTGGCACCGGACCACGCCGGACGACTTGCCGGTCATGCCCGAGCACAAGGTGTCGCGCTCGAGGACCAGGACGTCGGTCTCGCCTCGGTCCGCGAGCGACCACGCGATGGCGAGACCCTCGAGTCCTCCACCGACGATCACGAACTTTGCTGTCTCTGTCACGTTGCTTCCTTCATTCGGCCGGACGGTCGGGCTCTGGTGGCTGCGGTAGCGGTTCGTTTCACCTCATGAATCGCTGTTGTTCACTATGAAACAGTTCTACTATGTCCATCGCGTTACGGCAATGTTGTGGCCGAATCACCAAAATCTCCGGTCCAACTGAGGCTTCGGCAGGATAATGCGGTCTCGAACTGCACACTTTCCGAATCACCGACGAGATTTACGCCGTGGAAATATGCGATGTGGTTTCCTGTTGCTACCCCAAGTTTCACGAAGGGGATTCGCTCTTCAGCACCCTCCATCGCCTCTCACAGGAGACTCCATGACCACGACCGACAAGCCCACCGCCGTCCCGTTCCGCGTCACCGCCGGATTCCACGAGAACCTGCCGCAGATGCCGGTCTCGCAGTACCCGGGCACCAAGGGATACATCGACGACGTCTTCGCCAACCCGGACGGCTCCGAGATGTCGGCCGGCTACTTCGAACTGGAGCGCACCGACGCCCCGCTCGACTACTACTACGCGTACGACGAGATGAAGGTCGTCCTCGAAGGCGAGTTCACCCTGGAGAACCTCGACACCGGCCAGGTCGCGGTGGCGAAGGCGAAGGATGCGATCTTCTTCCCCAAGGGGTCGCGCATCCGCTTCACCACCCCCGACCGCGCGCTGGCCTACTTCGTCGGCCACCGTTCCTTCGCACCCTGATCCGCGATGGCCGTCTCGATGAGGTCGACGAGCGTCCCACGGTGGCGGTCCGATTACTCGGCCGTCGACGACCTGGCGGCCGGCGCTCGCGTCACCTGCTACGTGCTCGTCTCGGACGGTTCGGTCGGTGATCGAATACTGCGCGAGCTGTCCGAGCGGGTCGCCCCGGTACCGACTCGCACGCTGGCCGTCGAGAACGTCGACGGATCCGGGCTCGACGACCTGCTGTCCGAAGCGCGCATCGGGTGGCGATTCGTGGTCGCGGGTTCCGAGCGGACGGTGGGGGCGGTGCGCTCCCACCTGATCTCCGCGGGTGCGCTGCCCGCGGAGATCGCCGCCGTGATCAGCGACGAGGACACCGGGTTGCGCGACGTGTACTGCGCGCACTGCCACACGACGTCCCCGAACGTTCCGGTGGCCATGGGCGGGCAGACACCGTGCACGGGGTGTTCCGAAGAGCTGACCGTCTACCACCACTTCTCCCGGCGCCACAGCGCGTATCTGGGTTACCGAGCCGACGCGGAGGAACTGCCATGACCATGGTGCTCGAAACGGTTGCGGGCGACGGTGTTACCGGCACGCTCGCCCTGACGGTGCGCGAGGCCCGGCTGCTGTGCCCGGGTGTCCGGCACGTCGTGCTCGCGGACCCGGGCGGCCGCGCCCTGCCGACGTTCACCCCGGGCAGCCATATCGCGGTGAACTGGTCCGAGGGCAGGCACAACTCGTACTCGCTGACGGGGCCGTCGATCGAGCCGGACCACTACGCGATCTCGGTCCGGCTCGACGAGAACGGCCACGGCGGTTCGCGCGGGGT
>NZ_JBHUSF010000421.1:0-6371 GCF_042673295.1 Rhodococcus sp. NPDC057014 | reverse complement strand
ACCGGCGGCGCGGACGGCGTCGGCGACGATGTCGCCGACGTTCTTGAGGTGGACGTGCCCGGGAACGAACTGCGTGTACGAGTTGGCGATCGCGACGATCGGCTTCCCGAAGTCGGAGTCGGTCATTCCGGTGGCGCGCCACAGTGCGCGGGCGCCTGCGGCATTTCGTCCTGCGGTGGTGGTTCGGGACCTCAGCGGGGGCATGAGCGTATTCCTTAGTCAGCGTACGGAAGTACTGACAAACGCTACTCGCGCACTATTCCCCGTCTGTGTCCGGCCGGTTCTTCGCCGGTTGCCCGCCGTTCGATTCGGCGTCGGCGTGCCGGGCCGCTTCCTCGGCCGCGGCCGATGCCGCGTAGGGGTCGGTGATCCGGCCGCCGCTTGCTTCGGCGATGTCCGGGAGTCGGTCGAACGTGACGACGGGAAGGGTGACCTCGCCGCCGTCGGTCAGTGTCGCCCGGGCCCAGCCGCGCTTGGGGAAGCGGAATCCGGTGATCTCGGACCATGCGAGGGACCGTCCGCCGAACAGCCGGCGCACCTCGATTCCGTCGGGGGTGACCGTGGTGCGCACCCTCGCGACCCAGGCCACCGCGAGGATCGGGGCGATCACGAGCCAGCCGAAGGCGGCGGGCCAGCCGAAGATCGGGAACGACACGGCGAACAGGAGGAAGGCGCATCCCAGATAGGCCAGGGGAGAAATCCGGATGACCTGCTTGGGCGGCTTCGTCGTGTGGGATGATGATTCTGGTGGCACGGGCTGCTGCGGAGTTGACACCTCTACATCTTCGCACCGCAGCCGACGTATCTCATATTCTGGGACGGCCGACTCACCAAGTTGACTGTTCACCATTAGCGCGCCTACCGTCGAGCGCGTGAAACAGAATGAGTTGCTCGTAATCGGCCGGCGCGTCGTCGCCTGAGTCGATTTCTTCAACTCGCCAGATAACGACGCGCCACCCTCGTACAGCATCAGCTGACGGGGGTTTTTTGTTGCCCGGAGCCAGAATCAGAGGATTTCCCAGTGAGCGCACCAACCGCACGGCCTCAACCCACGCCGCGCAAGTCGGGGGCAGCAAGCCCGACGACCGCGGCCGCCGCGACTCAGACCGGTAGCCGCCGCCAACTCGCCCCCGAGCGGGTCAGTGGCGCCCAGTCCGTGGTCCGAGCCCTCGAGGAGCTCGAGGTCGACACGGTATTCGGCATTCCGGGTGGTGCCGTTCTGCCTGTCTACGACCCGCTCTTCGACTCGAAGAAGGTCCGGCACGTGCTCGTCCGTCACGAGCAGGGTGCAGGTCACGCCGCCACCGGGTACGCCCAGGCGACCGGCAAGGTCGGCGTCTGCATGGCGACGTCCGGTCCCGGCGCGACCAACCTCGTGACGCCGCTCGCCGACGCGCAGATGGACTCCGTTCCGGTCGTGGCCATCACCGGCCAGGTCGGCCGCGGGCTCATCGGCACGGATGCGTTCCAGGAAGCCGACATCTCCGGCATCACGATGCCCATCACCAAGCACAACTTCCTCATCACCGACGGCGTCGACATCCCCCGGATCATCGCGGAGGCGTTCTACCTCGCCTCCAGCGGCCGTCCCGGCGCGGTGCTCGTCGACATCCCGAAGGACGTCCTCCAGGCGCAGACCACGTTCTCGTGGCCGCCGGAGATGCGGCTGCCCGGATACCGTCCCGTCACGAAGCCGCACGGCAAGCAGGTCCGCGAGGCCGCTCGCCTGATCGCCGACGCGAAGCATCCGGTGCTGTACGTCGGTGGTGGCGTGGTCAAGGCCGAGGCGTCTCCGGAGCTGCTCGAACTGGCCGAGCTCACCGGGATTCCGGTGGTCACCACCCTCATGGCGCGCGGCGCGTTCCCGGACAGCCACACGCTGAACTGCGGCATGCCCGGCATGCACGGCACGGTCGCGGCGGTGGCGGCTCTGCAGCGCAGCGACCTGATGATCACGCTGGGCGCGCGCTTCGACGACCGGGTCACCGGTCAGCTCGATTCGTTCGCCCCCGACGCCAAGGTCATCCACGCCGACATCGACCCGGCGGAGATCGGGAAGAACCGGTACGCGGACGTCCCGATCGTGGGCGACTGCAAAGAGGTCATCGTCGAGCTGATCGAGGCGATCAAGGCCGACCTGGCCACCGGAACCACGCTGGACCTCACCGAGTGGTGGGCGTACCTCGACGGGATCCGCCGCACGTACCCGCTCAGCTACGACCGTCCCTCCGACGGCGCGCTGTCCCCGGAATACGTGATCCAGTCGGTCGGCAAGCTCGCCGGTCCCGACGCGATCTACTGCGCCGGCGTCGGCCAGCACCAGATGTGGGCCGCGCAGTTCGTCAACTACGAGAAGCCACGCACCTGGCTGAACTCCGGTGGTCTCGGCACGATGGGGTACGCCGTGCCCGCCGCGATGGGTGCCAAGATGGGCATGCCCGACACCGAGGTGTGGGCCATCGACGGTGACGGCTGCTTCCAGATGACCAATCAGGAACTCGCCACCTGTGCGCTCGAGGGCATCCCGATCAAGGTCGCGCTCATCAACAACGGCAACCTCGGCATGGTGCGCCAGTGGCAGACGCTGTTCTACGACGAGCGGTACTCCAACACCAACCTCGGCACGCACGGCGCCGTCCGGATCCCCGACTTCGTCAAGCTCGCGGAGGCGTTGGGCTGCCACGGGATTCGCGTCGAGCGCGAAGAGGACGTCGAGGCGGCGATCCGTGAGGCACAGGCCATCAACGACAAGCCGGTGGTGATCGATTTCATCGTCGGCGCCGACGCCCAGGTGTGGCCGATGGTCGCGGCGGGCACGAGCAACGACGAGATCATGGCGGCGCGGGGCATCCGTCCGCTGTTCGACGACGACGAGGCGGCCGCCGAGCCGGCCGTCATTCACGAGGCCATGGAGCGCGAGCAGCGTTCGGGCACTGCCGCAGCGGCCGGGGAGGAAGATCAGTGAGCACCAGCCACACCCTCAGTGTTCTCGTCGAGGACAAGCCGGGCGTGCTGGCCAGGGTGGCCGCGCTGTTCTCCCGTCGTGGGTTCAACATCGAATCGCTCGCCGTCGGTGGCACCGAGCTTCCCGAGATCTCACGCATGACCATCGTCGTGACCGTCGACGAGTTCCCGCTCGAGCAGGTGACCAAGCAGCTGAACAAGCTCGTGAACGTCATCAAGATCGTCGAGCAGGACGGTGAGGCCTCCGTCGCCCGCGAGCTGGTGCTGATCAAGGTGCGAGCCGACGCCAGCGTGCGCACGCAGGTGATCGAGACGGTGAATCTGTTCCGCGCCAAGGTGATCGACGTCTCCCCGGAGTCGGTCACGATCGAGGCGACTGGAACGCGATCCAAGCTGGATGCGCTGCTGCGGATGCTCGATCCGTACGGCATCCGGGAGATCGTGCAGTCCGGGGTCGTGGCCGTGGGACGGGGGCCGAAGTCCATCACGGCCACTCGCTAGTACTTTAGATACGCAAATCCAAGAAAGAGGTTGAACTGTGGCAGTCGAGATGTTCTACGACGACGATGCCGATCTGTCGATCATCCAGGGCCGTAAGGTCGCTGTGATCGGTTACGGAAGCCAGGGCCACGCGCACTCGCTGAGCCTGCGCGACTCGGGCGTCGATGTGCGTATCGGTCTCAAGGAAGGCTCGAAGTCCCGCGCGAAGGCCGAGGAGCAGGGCCTGACCGTCGGTACCCCCGCCGAGGTCTCGGAGTGGGCCGACGTGATCATGGTGCTCGCACCCGACACCGCGCAGGCGTCGATCTTCAAGGAGGACATCGAGCCGAACCTGAAGGACGGCGACGCGCTGTTCTTCGGACACGGCCTCAACATCCACTTCAAGCTGATCGAGGCTCCGGCAGGCGTCACGGTCGGCATGGTCGCCCCCAAGGGCCCGGGCCACCTGGTGCGTCGTCAGTTCGTCGACGGCAAGGGTGTTCCCGCGCTCATCGCGATCGACCAGGACCCGACGGGTGAGGGCCAGGCTCTCGCGCTGTCCTACGCCAAGGCCATCGGTGGCGCCCGCGCCGGCGTCATCAAGACCACGTTCAAGGAAGAGACCGAGACGGACCTCTTCGGCGAGCAGGCCGTGCTGTGCGGTGGCACCGAGGAACTGGTCAAGACCGGTTTCGAGGTCATGGTCGAGGCCGGCTACGCGCCCGAGATGGCGTACTTCGAGGTCCTGCACGAGCTCAAGCTCATCGTCGACCTCATGTACGAGGGTGGCATCGCCCGCATGAACTACTCGGTGTCCGACACCGCGGAGTTCGGCGGCTACCTGTCCGGCCCGCGCGTCATCGACGCCGGCACCAAGGAGCGCATGAAGGCGATCCTCGCCGACATCCAGTCGGGTGAGTTCACCCGCCGTCTCGTCGCCAACGTCGAGAACGGCAACACCGAGCTCGAGGGCCTGCGCAAGGCCAACGCCGAGCACCCCATCGAGGTCACCGGAAAGAAGCTGCGCGACCTGATGAGCTGGGTCGACCGGCCGATCACCGAAACCGCCTAGGTTTCACCGCTTTACAGTTCCACCGCAACACCGGCCCGATGTCGCGTCGGCCTCGTCGGAGGTCCCGCAACGGCATCGGGCCGGTGTTGTTTCGTGCCCGTTTCCGTTGTTGCAGGCGTCCACTATGTGGTATCGCGGACCAGGATGCGGTTTCCCTGTGAGGGCGGACTAAGCTGTGTGTGGTTAAAACACCCCCACACCCACCTATTCAGGGAGTTTGCACGTGAGCCAGCCAGGCCGTCCTGTAGTTCTGATCGCCGACAAGCTCGCGCCGTCCACCGTCGAGGCATTGGGCGACGGTGTGGAGGTGCGATGGGTCGACGGACCTGATCGCCCGGCCCTGCTCGCGGCGGTGCCCGAGGCCGACGCGATCCTCGTCCGTTCCGCCACCACCGTCGACGCCGAGGTCCTGGCGGCCGGTACCAAGCTCAAGATCGTCGCCCGCGCCGGCGTCGGCCTCGACAACGTCGACGTGCCCGCCGCCACCGAGCGCGGTGTCATGGTCGTCAACGCCCCGACGTCCAACATCCACACGGCCGCCGAGCACGCCGTCGCGCTGATGCTCGCCACCGCCCGCCAGATCCCCGCCGCCGACGCCACCCTGCGCGACCGCGAGTGGAAGCGCAGCAAGTTCAACGGCGTCGAGATCTTCGGCAAGACCGTCGGCGTCGTCGGCCTCGGCCGCATCGGACAGCTGTTCGCGCAGCGCCTCGCCGCGTTCGAGACCCACGTCATCGCGTACGACCCCTACGTGTCGGCCGCGCGCGCCGCGCAGCTCGGCATCGAACTCGTCACCCTCGACGAACTGCTGAAGCGCGCCGACCTCATCTCCGTGCACCTCCCCAAGACCCCCGAGACCAAGGGGCTGCTCGGCACGGAGAACCTGGCGAAGACGAAGAAGGGCGTCGTCATCGTCAACGCCGCCCGCGGCGGCCTGATCGACGAGGCCGCGCTGGCCGAGGCCATCAAGTCGGGTCACGTGCGCGCCGCGGGCCTCGACGTGTTCGAGACCGAGCCGTGCACCGACAGCCCGCTGTTCGACCTGCCCGAGGTCGTCGTGACGCCGCACCTCGGCGCGTCGACGAGCGAGGCCCAGGACCGCGCGGGCACGGACGTCGCGAAGTCCGTACTGCTCGCTCTCGCAGGCGATTTCGTCCCGGACGCCGTCAACGTGTCCGGTGGCGCCGTGGGCGAGGAAGTTGCCCCGTGGCTCGAAATCGTCCGCAAGCAGGGTGTGCTTCTCGGCGCCCTGTCGGGCGAACTGCCCGTCAGCCTGTCCGTCGACGTGCGCGGCGAGCTCGCCTCCGAGGACGTCGAGGTGCTCGCGCTCTCGGCTCTGCGCGGCGTGTTCTCCGCCGTCATCGAGGACGCGGTCACGTTCGTCAACGCCCCCGCCCTCGCGGAGGAGCGCGGTGTCACGGCGGAGGTCACCAAGGCGGCCGAAAGCCCCAACCACCGCAGCGTCGTGGACCTGCGCGCCGTGTTCGGCGACGGCAGCGTCCTCAACGTCTCGGGCACGCTGACCGGCCCGCAGCAGGTCGAGAAGATCGTCAACATCAACGGCCGCAACTTCGAATTGCGCGCCGAGGGTCTCAACCTGCTGGTCAACTACACCGATCAGCCCGGTGCGCTGGGCAAGATCGGCACGCAGCTCGGCAATGCCGGCATCGACATCCAGGCCGCGCAGCTCAGCCAGGACGCCGAGGGCGAGGGTGCGACCATCCTCCTCCGCGTCGACCAGGAGGTGCCGAGCGACGTGCGGGACGCGATCTCCACCGCCGTCGGCGCCACCAAGATCGAGCTCGTCAACCTGGCCTAATCCCCACTGTGCGCGTGCCACGACCCTGTCGTGGCA
>NZ_JBHUSF010000420.1:0-6375 GCF_042673295.1 Rhodococcus sp. NPDC057014 | reverse complement strand
CACCCGCGCCCTGGTCGCCGCCCTGCGCACCCTCGTCGAACAGATCAAGGTGCTCACCGAGCAGATCGGCAAGCAACTCGCCGGGCACGCCGACGCGCACATCTTCACCAGCCTGCCCCGCTCCGGCACCGTCCGTGCCGCCCGGCTGCTCGCCGAGATCGGCGACTGTCGGGCACGATTCCCCACCCCCGAGTCGCTGGCCTGCCTCGCCGGCGTCGCCCCCTCCACACGCCAGTCCGGCAAGGCCAGAAGCGTCGGATTTCGTTGGGCTGCAGACAAACAGCTCCGCGATGCCGTCACCGACTTCGCGGGCGACTCCCGGCATGTGAATCCCTGGGCCGCCGACCTCTACAATCGGGCCGTCGCCCGCGGACACGACCACCCCCACGCCGTTCGTATCCTCGCCCGCGCCTGGCTGTTCGTCATCTGGCATTGCTGGCAGGACAACCTGGCCTACGAACCGGACAAACACGGCGCCCTCCAACGGCTGATCTCCCATCAACAACGGGCGGCTTGACACAGGGCAACTCATGCCGGGGCCTCGGCGCACGTGGGAGACGGCACGGCCGGCCCGCCCTCGGTGAGCAGTACCGCGGACAGTTGCTGCAGGGCCGAGGGGATCACCCAGTAGTACACCCAGGTGCCGCGGCGTTCGCAGTCCAGCAGCCCGGCCGAGCGCAGCACCTTCAGGTGATGGGAGATCGTCGGCTGCGACAGGTCGAACGTCTCGGAGATGTCGCACACGCAGGCCTCGCCGCCCGCGTGGGAGGCGACCAGGGACAGCAGCCGCAACCGGACCGGGTCACCGAGCGCCTTGAACATCCGGGCCAGATCCCCGGCCCAGTCCTCGGTCAACGGTACGCGTGCCAGGGGTGAGCAACAGGCACCCCTCTCCGAACTTTGATTCGACATACGTCGATATTGACAGGTGTCGAATCAAGCTGCAATGCGGAACACGCTTTCTACCGAGTGGGACGACTGTCAATCGGCGAAATGCGTTGTGCTACCTCCCCGATTCGTGCGCGTCACTCACGTCGGGCAGATGAGCGCTGACGTGGTCGGCAAGACTGGGCGGGTTGTCGACGGGTCGCCGTCGCGGTGTCTCGAGATATCGTCGGCGCTCCGCCTCGTGTTCGGCCGCGACTTGCTCTTGCCAGTACACGCCCGATCGGCTCTGCGAGAACCCCGAGATATTCATCCTGCACACGACCCCTTCGACCCACGAGGAGCGCACTCCCCCACGGTCACACCCGTTGGCTCGTGGTGCCCCAGCGGCGACGAGCCCTGACCGTCATTTCCGTTGTAGCGGATCAGCTCACAGGTGTCACGGACCGACCAGTCCCTATGAAACAGCGGGTCAGCTGCGTTGATCCCGCATCCGAAACTCGTGTACGAATTCGTGTCGCTCGAAAGCGTTGACGGACAACGTGTTTGTTCCACACGGGAAAGCGGGTGTACCTCGTCTCGAATCGACCGTTGAGGTCCGTCCGGCGACGACTTAATCTGGAAGGAGCGGGCCGTATCCCGTCGGGTCGAGATTTGGCAGTCCGGGATACGACTCGCCGGAGGGTCTCCCGTCTACGAGAGCCGGCACCCAGGACGGATCGTCGAGCCGGGCCGCGCGGGCATTCTCGTGGGCGACGATTGCGTCCTGCCACTCCCGATCGGTCACGCCGATCCGGTCGCGGACGGCTGGAGGTGACACCCCGAGATCCTTCGCGATGTGCGCCCACGACCTGCCCGCCTGGAGGGCCTCGATCGCCGCTCGGGCGAGGCGATCGTCGGTCTGGTCGTCATCACAGAACGCGTCAGCGCTGTCAGCGGCCACGGGAAGGTTGTCCGGTCTGGTGCGCTCGATGAACGCGGAGTCGTATTTGCATCCATACGACTCTATCGGTTGCAGTGAAATGATGATATACGGCTCCGGTCAGTTCGATGGGAGCGCGAACACGACCCTGACCGTGCAGGTACGCGCGATCACCATCGGACGAGGTCACCACGCGACTCGATCGCAGTGATGTGCTCGCCGACGGGACCCAGGACCCTGCCGCTCATCCTCCTCGGGAGGCCTCGGGCCGGGTTACTACTACTCGGAGCGTCCGGACGGGAAATGCACCGATCCGTCGTTGCCGATGCAACCGCCCTGCACCGGGCCGCTGCCGAAGAAGACGCCGTTGAGTTGACCGCTGCCTCCGGGGGAGTTCGATCCGACTCCGGCACCTCCGACGCCGATCGCCCCGCACTGGTAGCTGTTCATGTCGTTCGGTTCGCTGTGGACGTGGAGCTGCGTGCCCGGTGTGTTCGGGTCTCCATGGAACCCCGGTGCCGCCGCCGCGACGCCGGAACCGAGTGCAAAAGCGGTGGCGATCGCGGCCGATGTAACCGCCGTGCGCAATGCGAACGTGTTCATCTGATCTCACCTTTGATTCGATTGTCGCCCGGCTTCCACCGGCCGATGATTCTCGGGTTGCAGGTAATTTCCGGTGTATTCGTTTCCCGATGGACCAATTATGGTCCGAGCCGTCGGCGAAAATCACCCCTTCGCCTGGTTATCGGCAATTCGAATGCGAAGTCCACACCGGCCGTCGCGGCCCTGCCGGTGGCCGCGAGCATGCCGCTGTGTCGAAACCGTCTGACCCCGTGGAGTTCACGTCCGTGTACCGGTGGACGATAGCGTTGGGCTGCCCGACATCCGCACGCTCGAAGGGGAAACTGACTCGCATGGCCGGTGACGAGATTTCGGACGGCGAAAACGTGCACGCGGCCGCGACGCCGCAGTTGCGTCGGCGGCTGGGGGTGTTCGACTCGGTGATGATCGGCCTCGGGTCCATGATCGGGGCGGGGATCTTCGCCGCGCTCGGGCCCGCCGCATCCGCCGCCGGCGGTGCATTGCTCGTCGGGTTGGCCGTCGCCGCGGTGATCGCCTACTGCAATGCCAACTCCTCCGCCCGGCTCGCCGCGTTGTATCCGCAATCCGGTGGCACCTACGTCTACGGGCGTGAACGCCTGGGACCGTTCTTCGGCTATCTGGCGGGCTGGAGTTTCGTGGTCGGCAAGACCGCCTCGTGTGCCGCGATGGCCCTGACCGTCGGCGCCTACGCCTGGCCCGGCCGTGAGCATCTCGTCGCGGTGGTCGCCGTCGTCGCCATCACCACCGTGAACTACTTCGGGGTGCAGAAGTCGGCCCTCGTCACCCGGATCATCGTGTTCACGGTTCTCGCCGTCCTCGCCGTGGTCGTCATCGTGTGCCTGACCGGCCCCGATACCGGGTTCCGTGGCCTGGAGATCGCCTCCGGCCACGGCGTGACCGGGGTCCTGCAGGCCGCCGGTCTGCTGTTCTTCGCGTTCGCCGGGTACGCCAGGATCGCCACGCTCGGCGAGGAGGTGAAGGACCCGGCCCGGACAATCTCGCGGGCGATTCCCCTCGCCCTGGCCATCACCCTCGTCGTGTACCTGTGCGTCGCGGTCGCAGTCCTGAACGCGCTCGGTGCCGACACCCTCGCGGCCGCGACGGATCCGCTCGCGCAGGCGGTGGCCGCTGCGGGATTCGAGGGTCTCGAGCCGGTCGTCCGGGTGGCCGCGGTGATCGCCGCGCTCGGCTCGTTGCTCGCCCTGATCCTCGGGGTCTCGCGGACGACCTTCGCGATGGCGCGCGACGGCCACCTGCCACGTCTGCTCGACGCCGTCCACCCCCGGTTCGCGGTGCCCTACCGGGCCGAGTTGGCGGTGGGGGTGGTGGTGACGCTCCTCGCCGCGACCGCGGACCTGCGCGGCGTCATCGGGTTCTCCTCGTTCGCGGTGCTGTTCTATTACCTGATCGCCAACGCGTCCGCCTGGACCCTGTCCGCGAAACCGTGGCCGCGCCTGGTGGCGGCCGTCGGCGCCGTCGGTTGCATCGTCCTCGCCGCGTTCCTTCCGCTGGCCTCGGTGATTCCGGGTGTGATCGTCCTCGGGCTCGGGGCCGTGATCTACGCGATCCGCTCGTCGCGTCGTCCCTGATCCGAGGAAGGGTATCGCTGTCCACCCGGGCGGGCTTCGACGCGCGATCGGCACGGGGTGCAGTTAATCTGTCATCGGTGCGATTTCGATCGCGCCTCGTCGCCGGAGCCGATGTGGTGCGAAAACCTGTTCGCAGCTGAATCTTTCACTTGCTTCATCGGGCTGTGCCCGCATTCCCAGTGCCCTGACCGTGTTCGGTGTTCGAGAGGGGAATGGCTCCAGATGTCGGAACTCCACTGGATAACGCGAGGTCGATGCCGAGACGGTGACCCGGATCAGCTGTTCGTGAGAGGCGCCGCGCAGCGCAAAGCCGCCGCGCTGTGCCGGCACTGCCCGGTGCTGATGGAATGCGGCGCGTATGCGCTCGACAATCGCGTCGAATTCGGCATCTGGGGTGGTATGACCGAGCGTCAGCGCCGGGCACTGCTCGAAGCGCACCCCCGAGTCCGCTGGTCCGATCTCTTCGAGGCGCAGCGCCGGCAGTGAACGGGCACAACGCCGTCGCTGGAACGAAGCGTCCTTCTTCCCGATTCTGATGAGGTATTCGTCGGCTTCGGGTTCTTCGGTGAAGGAGACGTGCGACTCGACCTCCGGTGGGCGGTGGCACTCACTGGGTGAGGTAGAGAACCACCCGGAAGTACCGGGAATCCCGACGGAAGGTCGGTGTGGCGACACCGTAGCGCTCGAAGAACTCGTGCCGCTCTATGAACCGGAGACCGCCGGTGGTGCCGGGTACCGAACACTGCAGATTCGGCATGCGCCACGTGCCCGTGTCGGGCACGCACCACATCTGCACGGCGGCGGGCAACACTTTCCCGCCGTCTTCGGTGCTCAGTGCGAGGTTCGCGACGACCTCGATCGACGCGACCACTCCGCGCACGGACACTATGTGCGCGGTCGATGGCCCCGCGTATCTGTCGAGGTAGAACGCTCCTCTGCCGGAGCCGTTCGGTCCCTCTTCGGCTAGTGACCGGATCTCGGCAGGAAGGTGCTGTTCGTCGAGCCACGAGAGTGTGGTGGTGACGGTGTCGCCGCGGTGCCAGAGATGATGCGCGGGGACGGGTTCGTCGTCGACGAAGACCGTGAGTGTCTGGTGCGAGCCCGGTTCGGGTGAGCGTCGTTGTCGGTCGGCGAGCATTGTCGTACCCCGCGCAGTAGGCGGGCCGATGGGCGAAGCGATCGGGCGCGGGGTTACCTTGCCGCAGACGATACGCCGCTGCCGCAGTGATTGCGGCAGCGGCGTTGTGTCATCTCGATCGGGGGTCGGTACGGCAGCGAGGAGCAGCTGGGGCGGTGTCGGACACCTCGGTCAGTTTGCGCGTTTCTTCCGCTTCGGGATCAGGTGCATGATCAGGACGACGATCGCGCCGACGACGAGCCCGACGAGCGCGGACACGACGGTCCCGCCAGTCCAGGACAGAACGCCGCCGACGCCGCCATCGACGAGATCGCCGAACCAGTGTTCGAGATCGTGGAGGCGATCGGCCGGCCAGTGGAATCCGGCCTCGCCGATGTTGACGAGCAGGATGTGGCCGCCGACCCAGAGCATCGCGGCGATCCCGACCACGGTGAGCACTGCCATGACCTTCGGCATCGCCGCGACGAGTCCTCGACCGATCCGCTGACTGAACGTGGACTTACGTTGGGCGAGCGCCAGGCCTACGTCGTCCATCTTCACGATCAGGGCGACCACTCCGTACACCAGGACGGTGATGAGGATCGCGACGACGACGAGCACCAACAGCCTGGTGAGGAACGGTTCGTCCTCGACCGACGACAGTGAGATCACCATGATCTCGGCGGACAGGATCAGGTCGGTGCGGATCGCGCCGCTGACCATGGTCTTCTCGAATTCGGGTCCGCTCTGCCCTTCGGTTGCGCCCGCGGCCTCGTGATGGCTGCCGGTGAGTGCTTCGTAGACCTTCTCGGCTCCCTCGAAGCACAGGAACAGACCACCGGCGATCAGTAGGTACGGCAGCGCCTGGGGCAGGAACTCGCTCAGGATCATCGCCACCGGCAGGATGATCAGGAGTTTGTTGCGGATCGACCCGATTGCGATTTTGCGGATGATCGGTAGTTCGCGATTGGGGGAGAACCCGTGCACGTAGCGGGGGGTGACGGCGGTGTCGTCGACGACCACTCCCGCTGCCTTGACGCTGGCCTTGCCGGCCGCGGCTCCGATGTCGTCGATGGATGCCGCGGCCGCTTTCGCGAGTGCCGCGACGTCGTCCAACAGGGCGACGAGTCCACCAGCCACGAAAAACCTCCCACAGTTCGGATGTGTGCCGATCTCATGACCCGCGGTCGCGGGTCGACACGAACGGTACCGAATCGTTGGCCCTGCACAACCGGTAGTGCCGTGGGGTTACCTTGCGT
>NZ_JBHUSF010000419.1:0-6390 GCF_042673295.1 Rhodococcus sp. NPDC057014 | reverse complement strand
GACTTGGGGGTCAGCTCGCGTAGGAACGCAGCCGCTCGGCGCGGTCGCCCTGACGCAGCTTGCCCATCACCTCGCGCTCGATCTGCCGGACGCGCTCGCGGGAGAGCCCGAAGAGCTTGCCGATCTGGTCGAGGGTGCGGGGCTGGCCGTCGTCGAGGCCGTACCGCAGGCGGATGACCTGCTGCTCACGTTCGTCGAGGGTGGCGAGCACGGTGCGCACGTCGCTGTGCAGGAGACCGGCGATCACGGCGTTCTCCGCGGACGTGGCCTCGGAATCCTCGATGAAGTCGCCCAGCGGGGCCTCCTCGTCGTTGCCGACCGGCATGTCGAGGCTCACCGGGTCGCGGCTGTGGTCGAGCAGATCCGCGATCTTGTGCGCCGGGATCCCCGACTCCTCGGCCAGTTCGTCGTCGGTCGCCTCACGCCCGAGTTGCTGATGCAGCTCCCGCTTGATGCGGGCCAGCTTGTTGACCTGCTCCACGAGGTGCACTGGCAGCCGGATCGTGCGGCTCTGGTCGGCCATGCCACGGGTGATCGCCTGACGGATCCACCAGGTGGCGTACGTCGAGAACTTGAACCCCTTCGCGTAGTCGAACTTCTCCATCGCGCGGATCAGGCCGAGGTTGCCCTCCTGGATGAGGTCCAGCAGGGGCATGCCGCGTCCGGTGTACCGCTTCGCGAGCGACACGACGAGCCGCAGGTTGGCCTCGAGGAGGTGCGCGCGGGCGGACTGTCCTTCCCGGACGATCGTCGCGAGGTCGCGCTTCTTGGCGGGGGAGAGGCGCTTCCCGGTCTCCAGGATGTGCGCGGCGTACAGCCCAGCCTCGATTCGCTTGGACAGTTCCACCTCGTCTGCGGCCGTCAGCAGAGCTGTGCGGCCGATTCCGTTCAGGTAGACGCGGACCAGGTCGGCAGCGGGGCTCTGGGCGTCCAGATCGGCGGCGCTGGGGCGAATGCGAGTAGTGGTGCTGGGGCTTGTCATGACTTGCCTCCTCATCGGTGGTGTCTCATATGGATCAACGCACCGACGGCCCGGGAAAGTTCCCGGCCGGTAATTTACGAAGAGGCTGTGACCTGCGGGTTTCTCGATTCGGTCCTGAGAAGTTGCTGAGAACACGTATAAGGGGGACGGATCGGGAACCCGGCGGCTACGCGGGGAGCACCAGTCCGTGCCGGACGAGGGCGTGCACGAGCGGCACCGCCGACTGCGCGAGTTCTTCGGCGTCGACCCCGTGCGCGGCGGCGAGGAGTTCGATCAGTTCGCCCAGCACCAGGCCGTCGCCGCGCATGCCCGCGACGAGCGAGGCGACGAGATCGTCGACCTCGTGCTGCCACGCCGGGCCGTTCCCCCGGTGCAACCGGGCGACCACCTGCGTCCATCCCTCGTCGCCGGGCAGGAACACCCGCTCCAGGGCGGTGCTCTCCTCGACCCGGAACCGGGAGGTGAGCACGTCGTGGTCGCGCAGCCACGCCACCCGCTCGAAGTACGCGAGAGCCTCCGCGCCGAGCGGATCGGTGAAGCCGTGCGTGAGGTCCTCCGCCATGAGGTCGGTGGGTGCGTCGGTCCGGCGCAGGTAGACGAACCCGAAACCGACTCCCTCCACGTCCGCGCTCGCGAGGTGGTCCAGCCAGTCCTCGGCGACCGTCGCGGTGGCCGGATCCCGGGTGTCGAGGCCGCCGTCCCGCATCCAGGTGCCCACGTACAGGGCCGGGTCCGCGACGTCCCGTTGCACCACCCACGCGTCGATCCCGTGGGCGGGCAGCCAGGACGCCACCCGGGCACGCCAGTCCTCGCCCTCGACGTGGATCCAAGAAGCCAGCAGCGCCGCGGTGCCGCCGGGCGCGAGGTAGCCGGCCACCCGGGAGATCATCAGTTCGCTCGCGCCGTCGAGGTCGAGGCCGGAGTTGCGGTAGGTGTGGCCCACTGCGGCGCGGCTCACGACGAACGGCGGATTGGCCACCACCTGATCGAACGTGCGGCCCTCGACCGGCTCGAACCACGACCCGGCGAGCAGTTCCACCTCCTGCTCGTTGAGCGCTGCCGTGACGGCCGCCAGGTCCACCGCCCGGACGTTCAGGTCCGTCGCCGTGATCGAGTCGGCGTAGGAGGCGCCGTGCAGGGCCTGGATGCCGCACCCCGTCCCGATGTCGAGCAACGTTCCGACCGGTGCGGTCGGGGTGGCCTGCAGCAGCGACAGCGACGCGTGCCCGACGCCGATGACGTGATCGACGGGGGTCTCGCGGGGGCGGAGGGAACCGTCGAGGTCGGAGAGCACCCAGCGGTTGCCGCCGCCGATGTGCAGCGGCCGCAGGTCGAGGGCGGCCCGGACGACGTCGCCGTCGGATTCGAGCAGTCCTGCGGCGACGGCGTCGTCGACCGCGAGCGGGGACAGCGCCGCTGCCACCTCGCCGGCGGGGCAGTCGTCGGTGAGCAGGAACAGCCGGATCAGGGTGCCGAGTTCGCCGCAGGACGCGCTGGCCCGGCGCACCGGGACCGGCTCGTTGCGGCTCAACGCCGCATGGGCCTCGGGGCCCAGCGCATCGAGCAAGGTGTCCGTGTCGTACCGATTGCGGAGGAGGGCCGCACGCAGAGACGGGCAGATCGACAGCAGTTCGTCACGGTTCACCCGTGCATTGTTGCAGGACGCCCGACGGCGTCAGCCCTCGATCGTGTGGTGCGGCGGCGCGGGCAGGGCGGTCGACGGCGACTCGCGGTGGTCGTACCGGCTGGGCTCGTCCTTGGTGCGCGGCGGCCGGTCGTTCGCGATGAGGACCGCGATCCAGGGCAGCGGGATCGACACGCCGATGATTGCCATCGAGATCCACGGGTTCTCCCAGATGCCGTACGCCACCGCCGCGAAGATCAGCGCCGGGAACCGGAACGACATGATGAGCAGGTACTTGCGGACACGGGCACGGTGTTGATCCTCGATGGATCGCGCTGCCTCGGTGATGAGAACCGGATTACTCGGTGAGCCGGCGTCGTGGGACCCACCGAACCCTGCACTTCGTGCCATGTCTCCACTGTTCCACTGTCGGCCGGCAAATGCACACGGGGGGTGGGATCGCCGGCCGGTTGCGGCATTATTGAGGGGTGAGCACTCAAACCAAGGAACGGCCCGACGTCACCACCGACGAGTCGACCGATGACGACACTCCCAAGGTCTTCCATTACGTGAAGAAGAACAAGATCGCGGAGAGCGCCGTCATGGGCACTCACGTCGTCGCGTTGTGCGGCGAGGTGTTTCCGGTGACGAAATCCGCGAAGCCGGGATCGCCGGTCTGCCCCGACTGCAAGAAGATCTACGAAGGATTGCGCAAGGGCGACTGAGGCTTCGCCGGCGCTCGTCGCACACCCGGTGGCTCGGGAGATTCGCGTACCGGGCCGTCGGGCTTTTCGTCGTTCCCCGACCCCGGTGCGGTCGGCTCCGGCCGGGCACGGTCGCCGACGACCTTGATCGGGCCGGTGGCGATGCGACGCGTGAGGCTGGTCACCGGACCCGTCGACGGTGAACTCTCGGCCTGCGCGGCGATCCAGTCCCGCATCTGGTCGATCCGGGTCGCCCGGGCAGGCCAGAACTCCTGCACGGTGGCGTTGAACTCGGCGCCGAGCACCACCGCGAAACCCAGGAAGAACGTGAACAGCAGGAACGCGATCGGCGTGGCCAGCGCCCCGTACGTGTATCCGGTTCCCGCGACCCACGAGAGGTAGCGGCGCAGACAGGTGCTCGCTCCGAGGAAGAACACTCCCGCGACGAGCGCGCCGCCGAGCAGCCGATGCCAGGGCAGCGACCGGGGGAGCGCCACCTTGTACAGCGTCGTCAGGCCGACGATGAGCAGCAGTCCCACACCGGGGTAGTAGAACGTGTCGACGATCTCCGTCCCGATGGTGCGCCACGCCTCCGGAAGCACCCTCCCGACGAGCGTCGGCCCCAGCGCGACCAGCGGCAGGGTGAACACGGCGAGAATCAGGAACATCACGTAGAGCAGCAACGCGAACACGCGTTGCCACACCGGGTGCCGCGCCTCCTGCTGGCCGTGGGCCTCGACGATCGAGTCCACGAACGTGGAGATGGCCGACGAACCCGCCCAGAGCGACAGCAGAAAGCTCAGGGACACGATCTCGGGACGTCCCCGTTCGAGGACGTCCCCGACCGTCGGGCGGATGATCTGTTCGACCACGCTGTCGCTGAACACGGTCCCGCTGAAGTTGATGATCTTCGACTGGATGATGTCGACGGTGTCGGGTCCGAACCACCCGCCCACGTAGCCGAGCATGCCGAGCAGTCCGAGTAGGAGCGGGGGCAGCGACAGCGTCTGCCAGAACGCCGCCGTGGCCGCCTTCCCGAAGATCGAATCGTCCCACGCCTTGCTTGCTGTGCGACCGATCACGCTCAGTGCGCGACGTAGCGGATGCCACCCGGACCGGGGCGGATCACCGCCACTCTGCGGTGTTGTCGAGGGTGTTTCGGTCATGATGTTTCCAGCATCCCTGACGACACGCCCGGTTGCCCACCGCTGCCGTCCTCGTGTCGCGACAAATCTGTCACTATCGGAACTCGCGAATGCGGTTCGCGTCGGATCCGGGCGCTAGGCTCCTTGACGGACAGCGCCTTCGGGTGTGGACCGGACGTGTCGATCGATACCGAGGAGTGCGAGCAAACAGTGCCATGCCAGCGGAGGGCAGCCCGTGAGTGCTGAGACAGTGGGCTCCCAGTCGGCGCCGACAGTGGAAACCGAGGCCGCGCAGATCGTGGGCACCGAGGCCTACCTCGCACAGACCGAACCAGCCAGGCCCGCGGGGTCACTGCGTGCCTGGCAGCGTCGTGCGCTGACCAAGTACCTGTCCACCGGACCCCAGGATTTCCTCGCGGTCGCGACGCCGGGGGCCGGTAAGACCACGTTCGCGCTGCGGGTCGCGTCCGAGTTGCTGCGCGACCGCACCGTCGACCAGGTGACGGTGGTCGCACCGACCGAGCACCTCAAGCACCAGTGGGCCGAGTCCGCGGCGCGCAACGGCATCGCGCTGGACTCGTACTTCTCGAACTCGACCGGGCAGACGTCCAGCGACTACCAGGGTGTGGTGGTGACGTACGCGCAGGTCGCCTCCCACCCGTTCAAGCACCGGGTCCGCACCGAGAGCCGGCGCACGCTGGTCATCCTCGACGAGATCCACCACGGTGGCGACGCGAAGAGCTGGGGTGACGCCATCCGGGAGGCGTTCGGTGACGCCACCCGCCGCCTCGCCCTGACGGGTACGCCGTTCCGCAGCGACGACAGCGCGATCCCGTTCGTGACGTACGAACCCGACCGCGAGGGTCTGATGCGCTCGAAGGCGGATCACTCGTACGGGTACTCCGACGCGCTCGCGGACGGCGTCGTCCGGCCCGTCGTGTTCCTCGCGTACTCCGGCGAGGCACGCTGGCGGAACAACGCCGGCGAGGAGTTCTCCGCGCGGCTCGGCGAGCCGCTCAGCGCGGAACAGACGGCCCGGGCGTGGCGCACGGCCCTGGACCCGTCGGGCGACTGGATTCCCGCGGTCCTGCACGCCGCCGACACCCGTCTCGGCCAGTTGCGCACCGGCGGCATGCCCGACGCGGGCGGCCTCGTGATCGCCACCGACCAGACCGTCGCCCGCGCCTACGCGCAGACCCTGAAGGCGGTCACCGGCGAAGACCCGGTCGTGGTCCTCTCCGACGACCCGACGGCCTCCAAGCGGATCGCCGAGTTCGGCGCGAGCACCCAGAAGTGGATGGTCGCCGTCCGCATGGTGTCGGAAGGCGTCGACGTCCCCCGCCTGGCTGTCGGCGTGTACGCCACCAGTGCGTCCACCCCGCTCTACTTCGCGCAGGCGATCGGTCGTTTCGTGCGGTCCCGCCGCAAGGGCGAGACGGCGAGCGTGTTCCTGCCGTCGGTGCCGGTGCTGCTCGACCTCGCCAGCCAGCTGGAGGCGCAGCGCGACCATGTGCTGGGCAAGCCGCACCGGGAGAAGGACGGCTTCGACGACGACCTGCTCGCGGACGCGAACAAGCAGAAGGACGAACTCGGCGAGGAGGAGAAGGCGTTCACCTCGCTCGGTGCCGACGCCGAGCTCGACCAGGTGATCTACGACGGCTCGTCCTTCGGGACCGCCACGTTCTCGGGCTCCGACGAGGAGGCCGACTACCTGGGTCTGCCCGGTCTCCTCGACGCCGACCAGATGCGCGCCCTGCTGCGTCAGCGTCAGTCGGAGCAGCTGGACAAGCAGGAGCCCGCTCCGGCGCCCGTGCACACGCCGGTTCCGCAGGTCGCGGACCGGGTGGCGGCCGCCGGTCAGCTCGCGCAACTGCGCCGCGAACTGAACAGTCTCGTCGCGATGCACCACCACCGGACGGGCAAGCCGCACGGCAC
>NZ_JBHUSF010000418.1:0-6407 GCF_042673295.1 Rhodococcus sp. NPDC057014 | reverse complement strand
CGAGGGCCAAGCCTCAAGGCCACCATCGCCATCAACGTCTTCACCGACATCGACCCTTGACAACACAACCCACGCCTTAACTACACGGCTTTGGGACTAGGCCGGCAGGATCGGCCCCCGATCAGCTCGCGTCGAACTTCCGGGCCGCGAGCGAACGGACGATTCCGGCGCGGCCCTCGACCACCAGGCGGCGCAACGCCGGCGGACGGTCGCCGGCCAGGAACTCGTCGGCTGCCGCCACGGACGCCTCGCTGATCGACCACGACGGGTACAGCCCCACCACGACGGTCTGTGCGACTTCGCTCGAACGCCGCTCCCACACCGCGGGAATGTCCGCGAAGTAGCGGGCGACGTACGGCTCGAGGATGTCGGACTGGCCGTGACCGGCGAACGCGCCGATGATCGAGCGGGCGGTGATGTTCGGCACCGAGTCGTCGCCGACCACCCGGTTCCAGGCCTGTTCCTTCACCGCGGCCTGCGGGCGGACGGTGGCCGCCGCGGCGGCGTTGCGGGCGCCTGCCGCGGTCGGGTCGCGTTCGGCTTCGGCGTCGATGAACGGCGTCTCGATGCCGTCGGCGTCGATCTCGCCGGCCCCCGCGAGGGCGGTGACGAGACGCCAGCGCAGATCCGTGTCGACGACGAGCCCCGGCAGCCCGACCGTGTCCGGTGCGGCGTCCAGCAATTCCTGCAGGACCTCGGTGTGCCACGGCGACAGCTGCGCGCCCGCCAGCGCGTTGACGAACGCCAGCTGGTGATCCGAACCGGCCTCGGCTTCCCGCGCCAGTTCGAGCAAGCGGTTCGCGAAGTCGGGCCAGCCGTGTTCCCTGGACCACCCGGGTTCGGCGTAGCTGTGCAGCGCGGTCTGGGCCTGCATCAGCAGTCGCTGGACCACGCCGACCTCGGTTTCGGCGCCGATGCCGCGCTGCACGAGGGCGACGAAGTCCCGCGCCTTGAGTTCGGCCTGCCGCGTCATCTCCCACGCCGCCGACCACACCAGGGTGCGGGGGAGCGGCTCCTCGATGTCGCCGATCCGCTCGATGGCGGTGGCCAGCGAGTCGGGGTCGAGCCGCAGCGAGCAGTACGTGAGGTCGTCGTCGTTGACGAGGATCAGCTGACCGCGTTCGACTCCGACGAGTTCGGTGACGTCGGTGCGTTCGGTGGCGTCGACGTCGAGTTCCACCCGCTTCGTGCGGACGAGCTTGCCGTCCCGGTCGTCGTACACGCCGACCGCGATGCGATGCACCCGGTGCTCACCGGCACCCGGTGCGGCGCCGGACTGCAGAACGGCGAACCGGGTGAACGTGCCGTCCGCGTCGACGTCGAACTCGGGACGCAGGATGTTGAGCCCGGTCGTCTTGAGCCACTGGGTGCCCCAGTCGGACAGATCGCGGCCCGAGGACTTCTCGAGCGCGCCGAGGAGGTCGTCGAACGTGGCGTTGTCGAAAGCGTGATCGCGGAAGTAGTCCCGCAGACCGGACAGGAAGGGGTCGAGCCCGACGTACGCGACGAGTTGCTTGAGGACGGACGCGCCCTTCGCGTACGTGATGCCGTCGAAGTTCACCTCGACGGCGGCGAGGTCCGGGATGTCGGCGGCGATGGGGTGGGTGGACGGCAGCTGATCCTGCCGGTAGGCCCAGGACTTCTCGACGTTGGCGAACGTGGTCCAGGCGTTGGTGTATTCGGTGGCCTCGCTCTGGCACAGCACGGAGGCGAATGTCGCGAAGGACTCGTTGAGCCACAGGTCGTCCCACCAGCGCATGGTGACGAGGTCGCCGAACCACATGTGCGCCATCTCGTGCAGCACGGTCTCGGCGCGCCGCTCGTACGACGCCCGCGTCACCTTGGACCGGAACACGTAGTCCTCGAGGAACGTCACGGCGCCCGCGTTCTCCATTGCGCCCGCGTTGAATTCGGGGACGAACAGCTGGTCGTACTTCCCGAACGCGTAGGGGGTGCCGAAGTTGCGGTGGTAGAAGTCGAAGCCCTGCTTGGTTTCCGTGAACAGGCGCTCGGCGTCCATGTGCTGCCCGAGGGAGGCGCGGCAGTAGATCGCGAGGGGGATGTCGCCGTGCTCGTCGGAGTAGTTGTCGGTCCACTCCGCGTACGGCCCCGCGATCAGTGCGACGAGGTAGGTGCTCATCTTCGGCGTGGTGCGGAAGATGTGCCTGCCTGGTTCGGCCGCCACCGTCTCGACGGTCGCGGAGTTGGAGATCACCTTCCAATCGGCGGGGGACGTGACGTGCACGTCGAATGTCGCCTTCAGATCGGGCTGGTCGAAGCAGGCGAACATGCGCTTGGCGTCGGCCGTCTCGAACTGTGAGTACAGGTAGACGGCGTCGTCGGTCGGGTCCACGAAGCGGTGCAGACCTTCACCGGTGTGCGAGTACGCGCAGTCCGCCTCGACCACCAGTTCGTTGCGTTCGGCGAGACCGGTGAGCGTGATGCCGGTGGACTCGTCGTAATCCGACACGTCGACGGGGGAGCCGTTCAGCGTGGCCGAATGCACACGCGCAGCGACGATGTCGACGAACGTGGACGCGCCGGGGGTGGCCCCGAACGTGACGGTGGTCCGCGAGGAGAACGTCTCGACTCCGGGCTGACCTGTCCCGTCGGTGAGGTCGAGTTCGATCAGGTAGTTGTCGACGGTCAGCAGCCCGGCTCGTTCGGCTGCCTGTTCGCGGGTCAGGTTCGGTGGGGCCACAGAGGTCTCCTCGTGATCGGCGGCGGTGCTCGTACTCGATGCTGCCATCCCATCACGAGTGGGCCCGGGGCGTTAACCGGACAGGTCGGTCAACGGCACCGCGGGGTCGGCCAGCCGGTCGGGATCGACCGGGGCGGACGAGGACACCAGTTGCTTGATCTGATCGGTGGCGTCCCAGATGTTGACGTTCATGCCGGCGAGGACGTGGTTGTCCGCGTCGAGCCAGAACGCGAGGAACTCGCGTCCGGGAAGGTTGCCGCGCACCACGACCCGCTCGTACCCGTCGGACGGCGCGTACCCGGTGTACTCCATGCCCAGGTCGAACTGGTCGGTGAAGAAGTACGGCAGCCGCGTGTATTCGGCCTTCTGTCCGAGCATGGTCGCGGCGGCGACTGCCGGCTGGTTGAGGGCGTTCGCCCAGTGCTCGACCCGGATCCGGGTGCCGAGTTGCGGATGCAGTTGCGCCGCGATGTCGCCGACCGCGACGACGTCGGGGTCGCTGGTCTGCAATCCGGCATCGACGAGAACTCCGCCGTCGACGTCGAGTCCGGCCCGTTCCGCGATCTCGACGTTGGGGGCGGCGCCGACGGCGACGAGGACGGCGTCGGCGGGCAGGACCGTCCCGTCGCCGAGCCGCACACCGGTGGCCTTGCCGTCCTCGACGACGATCTGCTCGACCGTGGCACCGAGGTGCAGCTGAACACCGTGCTCGCGGTGCAGTTCCGCGAACACCGTGCCCATCTCGGGGCCGAGCGAGCCGAGGAGCGGAAGTTCGGCGGCTTCCACCACCGTCACGTCGGCGCCCTTCTCCCGCGCGGACGCTCCCACTTCGAGACCGATCCAGCCGGCGCCGATCACCACGAGCCGCCCGCCGCCGTCGACCGCGGCGATCAACCGGTCGGATTCGTCGACGGTGCGCAGGTAGTGGACGCCCTCGGCGTCGGAACCGGGTATCGGTGGGCGGCGTGAGCGCGAACCCGTCGCCAGCGCGAGCTTGTCGTATCCGAGCGTGGACCCGTCCGGCAGCGTCACCGTGTGGGCGGCGAGGTCGAGGGCGGTGGCGGTGGTGCCGTACCGCAGGTCCACGTGATGGTCGCGGTACCAGTCGCCGTGGTGGACGGTGAAGTCGCCGAGAGCCTTCTTTCCGGCGAAATGTTCCTTCGAGAGCGGAGGGCGCTCGTAGGGAAGGTGTTCCTCCTCCGAGAGGAGAATGATCGCTCCGTCGAAATCCTTGTCACGCAATGCTTCTGCCGTTTTCGCTCCGGCGAGGCCGCCGCCGACGACGACGAACGTGCGGGTGGAGGACATGTGAGGATGCTCCCTTCCGGTCGACCACTGTCGACCCTACTGCCGTCGGCGGGGTCTCCGGGAAGGATTCCCGGCAGCGAGGTGTTGACTGGACGGGAATGTGTACATCACCGAGAAGGAGCATCACGTGAGTGCTGGGACGAACGCCGGGACCACCAAGGACGTCGCTGATTTCTGGTTCGACCCCCTCTGCCCGTGGTGCTGGATCACGTCGCGATGGATCCTCGAGGCCACACAGGTGCGGGACCTGGAGGCGAACTTCCACGTGATGAGCCTGGCCGTGCTCAACGAGGGCCGGGATCTGCCGGACGAGTACCGTGAGTTGATGACCAAGGCCTGGGGGCCGGTGCGGGTGCTGATCGCGGCCGCGCAGAAGCACGGCGACGAGATCCTGCTGCCCCTGTACACCGCGATGGGCACCCTCATCCACAACGAGGGCAACAAGGACCTGGGCGACGTGATCGTCAAGTCGCTCGCCGACGTGGGGCTGCCTGCCGAACTGGCCGAGGCCGCCGAATCCGACGAGTACGACGCCGCGCTGCGGGAGAGCCACGCCGCGGGCATGGACGCCGTCGGACCGGACGTCGGAACCCCGACCATCCACGTCAACGGTGTCGCCTTCTTCGGCCCGGTGCTGTCGCGGATTCCGCGCGGGGAGGACGCGGGCAAGGTGTGGGACGGCGCGGTCGCGCTCGCCGGCTACCCGCACTTCTTCGAGCTCAAGCGCACCCGCACCGAGGACCCCCAGTTCGACTGAGTCGCGTCCCGGTCACCGAGTGACGGGCCCGGCCGGATCGCCCGCGTATTGCAGTTGCAGCGGATCGCGGTAGATCTGGCCGGGTTTGACGAACAGGTGGCCGTGCCGGGTCCGGTTCCGCAGGGCGGCGGCGCGCCAGGTCAGTACCGGATGTCCCGACAACAGATTCACGAACCACGGGAAGAACCCGCGTTCGGTGGTGGCCCGGTCGGCGAGTTCGTCGAATCCGACGACGCTCACCAGATACTTGCCCGCGCCGAGCACACCCATCGCGCCGCGGGCGCCCTGCGGCCGGACGCAGAAGCCGTGATTGTCGGCGGTGTATTCCATGGATCGGAACAGGGCGGACCCGACGACGGGAATGTAGTTGGCGGCGAACTGGCCCAGTTGCCGCCAGTACGACGCGTGACCGGCGGCGATGTGGCCGACCTCGTGGCCGATGATGAACGCGAGGGCGTCGGGCTCGCGGGCCTGGCCGCCGATCTCGAACAGATCGCTGTACACGACCACGAAGCGGCGGAAGCCGTGCCCGGACGCGAACGCGTTGATCCGGCCGTTCCCGAGAACGACGTACGCGTCGGGCGGCTCGGCCATCCCGAACCGTGCGGCCGCTTCCGCCACCATCCGGTGGCCGTCGGGGAACTGGGTGGGCGTCATCTTGATCCCGTTCACCTGCTGCGAGCCGTACAACTGGCCGCGGCCGACGGCGATGAGGATCGGCGCGACAAGCACGATGAGCACCCAGGTGGACACCACTCCGAGGAACAGCGCCGCGATCGCCGCGACGTAGGCGACGACGGTGAGCACGACTGCGGCCACGAGCAGCGGGATCTCCCACGAGTGCCGGGCGGGCCTGTCGTTCGGCATGAGACCCGGCAGCGGGACCGGGGGATTCCATCCCGTCCCGCCGCCCCACTGCTGCTGCACGGGGGCCTGCCGAGGCCCCGGGTACGCCTGTCCCCAGTTCTGTCCGTTGTCGGGATACATGCTGATCACGATAAGCGGCCCGGGGCCCCGGCACGATTCGCGAGGACGCCTGACAGAATCACCAGTCATGCGCGTATACCTGGGTGCCGACCATGCCGGATTCGAACGTAAGAACGAGATCATCGAACATCTGAAGGCCGCGGGCCACGAGACCGTCGACTGCGGCGCTCACGTCTACGACGCCCTCGACGACTACCCCGCCTTCTGCATCGAGACGGCCCGTCGTGTCGTCGCCGACGAGGGCAGTCTCGGCATCGTGCTGGGCGGCAGCGGCAACGGCGAGCAGATCGCGGCGAACAAGGTGAAGGGTGCGCGTTGCGCCCTCGCGTGGAGCGTCGAGACCGCGCAGCTGGCCCGCCAGCACAACAACGCCCAGCTGATCGGGCTCGGCGGGCGCATGCACTCCCTCGAGGAGTCCCTCGCGATCGTGGACGCGTTCCTCGCCGCCGAGTGGTCGAACGAGGAACGTCACCAGCGCCGTATCGACATCCTGTCCGAGTTCGAGAAGACCGGCGTCGCTCCGGCCCTGCCCGAGGCCTGATCGTCCTTGCCCGAAGGTCACACCCTGCACCGGCTGGCGCGGCTACATCAGCGCCGATTCGCCGGTGCGCCGGTGCGGGTGCTGAGCCCGCAGGGCAGATTTTCCGAGGACGC
>NZ_JBHUSF010000417.1:0-6420 GCF_042673295.1 Rhodococcus sp. NPDC057014 | reverse complement strand
TCGGCACTCAGACCACCCTCGAGGCCGGTGATGTCAGCCTGGCAACCCACGATGTAACCGGTGGTCAGCGTCGCGCCTTCCTCCGGGATGTCGCCACCGAGCTCGGCGAACACGTCACCCGACACCCACGCGACGCGGCCCGCGCCGTTGGCGGCCAGCGACGGCGAAACCAGAGCACTCTCCGCGTTGCGGGCGATCTTGGCCGTGACGCTTCCCGCGTTGACGACCTTCTCGCCACCCGGCAGCGGCACGAACGTGTCGGCGTTGGCCGCACCCGTGGACATCAGGCCGAGGACTACAGCCGCAGCGGCACCCAGGCCGGCAACGCGGGCTCCACGGCGCAGGCCGGTCTTTCGGTTCTCGCTCATTCGTTCCCCTCATCAGGATTCTGCTGGTTCCCAGTCACGACCTTCGAGACTGAGGAGTGGTCCATGTCGGGCCCAGCGCAGTATCCAGAGCTGTGATGTCCGCAGAGTGAACTACGGATGATCACAGCTCGATAACCGCGCTGAAGACGAAATCACTGACGAAGCGTCAGGGTTCCGACTGGGCAACGGCACATCGACCCTGCCCTCCATCTCCAGTACTGACTCGCCGAGGACAGTAACCGGCAGGTGGTTGCCTAAGCAATTAATTCCTGCCGAAACAGAATCGTGATGTATGCCACACCCCGAAACGTGTCCAACGTGTGGGATTTGAGAGAGAATTCCGACCACTCGCCGACTCTGTGACCAGCAGGTTCACTGGCCGTTCACGTTAAGTTCGGTAACGTTTACATTCGGTTCACGAGCTCGAAGGATGTCTGTTCTGACCGAAATGCGAGGCCTGAAAGAACGCCGGGAACGGCTCTTCGCCCAGGGAAATTTTCGCCGCGTCATAGCACAAAAACTCACGATGATCGCAGACCACGACCGCAGATCACGATTTGCTTAAGGTGAGGGTTTCGAAGATAACTACCCGTGATGTGGGGGGCGCTGTCGGCGCAGCCACTCGTCGCCGGCGGCGTCGGAGGAGGACCCTTCGCCAGGTTCGCGTTCGTCCGCGGTGGTGTCGGGGAAGACGTCCCCGAAGATGCGCTCGAGCCGGGCCCTGTCGATCGGGGCCCGGCTCGGAACTGCCTGCTCGTCGGGCCCGCTCTGCGAACCCGGCTCGTCGGAACGAGAAATCGTCTCAGCCTTCCAGACCGGACAATTCGGAAATCACGTGCGCCGCGAGCGGCGTCAAGGTGGCCATGCCGTCCCGGACCGCGGCACGCGAGGACGCGAGGTTTACCACGAGTGTGCTGCCGGACACACCGGCGAGCCCGCGAGACAGGCCGGCGTCCAGCGAACCCGCGGCCAGACCCGAAGACCGGAGCGCCTCCGAGATTCCGGGAATCTCGCGGTCGAGGACCTCGGCGGTGACGTCGGGGGCGACGTCGCGGGGCGACACGCCTGTGCCGCCCACGGAGACGACGAGGTCGACGCCGCCGATGACGGCGGTGTTGAGCGCATTGCGGATCTCCACCTCGTCGGCCGCCACCGCGACGATGGCGTCGACGATGAAGCCGGCCTCGTTCAGCAGTTCCGTCACCAGAGGCCCGATGGAGTCCTTGCCGTCACCGTGAGCGGTGCGGTCGTCGACGATTACCACCAGCGCGCGGCCGGCCAGCGAGGCTTCGATGTCCATGGTCCCTACCGTAGTGGCCCCGTTCAGAACGGACTCGACCTGCCCGAGAATCCCCGTGTTCATCAGCGGCCGCCCTGTTCGGCGGTTCCGAGCGTGACGTCGACGGTCTGGGAATTCGATCCGTTCCCGTCGGTGTAGGTGATGGACACGTTGTCTCCCGGCGCGTGTGAACGGATGGCGGCGATGAGCGCGTCGCCGCTGGTGATGACCCGGTCGTCGACCTTGGTGATCACCGAGCCCTTCGGAATTCCCGCCTTCTCCGCCGGGCTGCCCGACGTGACCTCGACGACGGTGGCACCGTTGGCGGCATCCTGCGACGGGACCTGGATCCCGATGACGGCCTGCGTGGCCTTGCCCGTCTTGACCAACTCGTCCGCGATGCGCCGGGCCTGATCGACCGGAATCGCGAAGCCGAGTCCGATGGAACCGCTCTGCTCACCCGCGCCGGAACCGCCGATGCTCGCGATGGCGGTGTTGATGCCGATCAGCTGACCGTCCATGTTGACGAGGGCGCCGCCGGAGTTGCCCGGGTTGATCGCCGCATCCGTCTGCAGGGCGTCGATGACGGTGTTCTGGTTGCCGGACTCACCGCTGGTGGACACCGGGCGGTTGAGCGCCGAGATGATGCCCTCGGTGACGGTCCCGGCGAGCCCGAGGGGCGAACCGATCGCGACGACCTGCTGTCCGACCTGCACGTTGCCGGACGTTCCCAGCTCGATCGGGGTGAGGTCGGTCTTGCCGTCCACCTTGATGACCGCGAGGTCGGATACCGGGTCGGCGCCGACCAGCTTGGCGTCGGCCGTGCTGCCGTCGGAGAAGGCGACCGTCAGCTTGCCGCCCTTGGCGGCCGCGCCCGCGACGTGATTGTTGGTGAGGATCATGCCGTCGGACGAGATGACGATGCCGGATCCCTCGCCGCCGGAACCTCCTGCCGTCGCCACCTCGATCTGGACGACGCTCGGGACCACCTTGTTCGCGACCGCCTGCACCGACCCCGCCGGTGCATTCGCTGCCGGGGTCGCGGTGTTCTTGGGGGCGTCGAGGGAGTTGGTCACTGCGGCGCCGCTGCCGTTGCGATCCGTCGCCAGGGAGCCCACGACGCCGCCGATGCCGCCGCTCACGAGAGCCAGCGCCACAGCGCCCACCACGATCGCCGTGCGTGCGGGACGCTTGGTCGCGGTCGCCGTCGATCCCGGTCCGGCCTGTCCTGGCCCCTGCAGGCCGGGGAACGGGCCCTGAGGCGTCCCCGGCTGCCCGACCGCGTGCTGGGCACCCGGATGCCCCGGGGCGCCGTGCTGGGGGTGCCCGAACTGCTGCGTGGGCTGGTGCGGCGCACCGTACGGATTGCCCTGGGGATACCCGGCGCCGTAGGCCTGCTGACCCACCGGACCGCCCGCCGGGTTGTGCGGCGTGGTCGGGAACTGCTCGGTCGGGTGGTACCCCGGCGTCGGAGGCTGCGCCGGCTGGTCGGGGCGCCCGCCCCGGTCGCCACCGGCGTTGTCGCGGCTGTCGCCGTCGGGGTTGTTTCGATCCTCGGTCATCGCATCACTTCCATCTCCCGCGACCGCCCGCAGGGGCAGTCGCACCGTCTCTGTCCACGAGAGTGCCCGGTGGGACTGAGAAGGTCCTGAGACCGGCCTTTGAGTTAGCCGAGACCTCGCGCTTCGAGACTATTCCGCTTCGGGTTCGCCGGGAAGGACGATGCGGATGAGCGCACCGCCCCGTTCGGAGACGTCCACCGCGATCGTGCCGCCGTGCTTGACCACCACCTGCCGGACGATCGCCAGCCCCAGCCCGGAGCCGGGCATCGAGCGCGACGCCGTGGACCGGTAGAAGCGGTCGAACACCAGCCCCCGATCCTCCTCCGGAATGCCCGGACCGGCGTCGTCGACCGTCAGCTCGAGAAGTCCGTCGCCCGCCGGTTTCATCGCCACCCGCACCTGCTCACCGGTGGGACTCCACTTGGCGGCGTTGTCGAGGACGTTCAGCACCGCCCGCGACAATCCCGCGTGGTCGCCGTAGACGAACCAGGGAACGGTGACGGCGGTGAAGTCGATCTCGTTGCGCCGGCGTCGCGCACGCTCGAGGCTACGGTCCACGACTTCGCTGAGATCGACTCTCTCGAAGACGGTTTCCGGTGCGTCCTCGCGGGCGAGGTCGACGAGGTCGCCCACCAGCTGCGAGAGTTCCTCGATCTGCGCCACCACATCGGTGCGCAGTTCGGCCATGTCCTCGTCCGGAATGTGCGGCGCGCCAGGACGACTCGACGCGATCAGCAACTCCATGTTGGTGCGCAGCGACGTGAGCGGCGTCCGCAGTTCGTGCCCCGCGTCGGCGACGAGCCGGCTCTGCCGCTCCCGCGATTCCGCGAGCGCCCTCAACATGGTGTTGAAACTTTCGGTGAGCCGGGCGAGTTCGTCGTTGCCCGTCACGGGCATCGGCGTCAGGTCGTCGGTCCGGGCCACCCGTTCCGTGGCGGCGGTGAGCCGGGCGATCGGACGCAGACCGGTGCGTCCCACCGTCGTTCCGGCGGCGGCCGCGAGGACCACCCCGCACCCGCCGACGATGAACAGCACCCAGGCCAGCCGGTCGAGCACCGCACCCGTCGGCGCCAGCCGCTGCGCGATCACCAGCGTGCTGCCGTCCTGGGTGCGCTCGGCCAGCACCCGCTGGTTGTCGGCGGTGCGCAGGGACGTGTCCTGCTCACCGCGCGCCACCGACAGCTCCGGCTCCCCGATCGGCACGTCGGAACCCGGAGGCGTGTACGTGTCGAGGTCCGGAAAGATCAGCGCCACACTGATGTCCGTCGTGTACAGCGTCGCACCCGCGATGTAGCGCGGATCGAACGTCACCAGGTTGCTGTCGATCAGCGCCGACGCGCGGTTCCGCAACTGGTTGTCGACGTCCGCGTACAGTGCCCGCGACACCACCGCGTACGCCGCGATCGCCATCACCGCCACCGCGATGGCCACCACGGACGCGGCGAGCAGCGTCACCCGCCACCGCAGCGACACCGACCGCGTCAACGGCATCGGAGGCCGCATCTCGGGCGGTAACGGGATCGGTCCTGTGGGGTGCCGGGAAACGGGGTGCGTCTCGTGCTTCGCCGCCCCCGACTTCGGGGCAGTCCGGTGGAACGGAACTGCCATCACGGAGGCGTCTCCCGCAGCACGTAGCCGACCCCGCGGACGGTGTGCAGCAGGCGGGTCTCTCCGTCCGCCTCCGTCTTGCGGCGCAGATACCCGACGTAGACCTCGAGCGCGTTGCCGGACGTCGGGAAGTCGTACCCCCACACCTCCTCGAGGATGCGACCGCGGGTGAGCACCCGGCGCGGATTTGCCATCAGCATCTCGAGGAGCGAGAACTCCGTGCGGGTGAGGCTGATCGACCGCTCGCCACGCGTCACCTCGCGGGTGACCGGATCGAGCGTGAGGTCCTCGAACGTCATCTTCTCCGAATCGATGCCCGGCTCCGGCGCGGCGCGGCGCAGCAACGCACGCAACCGGGCCAGCAACTCCTCGAGGGCGAACGGCTTCGGCAGGTAGTCGTCAGCCCCGGCGTCCAGACCCGACACCCGCTCCGACACGGAATCGCGCGCCGTCAGGACGAGAATCGGCAGGTCGTCGCCGGTGCTCCGCAACCGGCGGCACACCTCGAGACCGTCCAGACGCGGCATCATCACATCGAGCACGAGCGCGTCGGGGCGCGCGGTCGCGACCTTCTCGAGAGCATCGATACCGTCGACGGCCAGTTCCACCGAGTACCCGTTGAAGCTGAGAGACCGCCGTAAGGACTCCCTCACGGCGCGATCGTCGTCGACCACCAAAATGCGCATACCCGACAGTTTGGCCCGATCAACTGAGATATGTCTGAGAAGGGGACCTCGACACGAGATGTCGCCGGTCATTCCAGGACACGCGGACCCGGCAGCCCCCAGTTCCTCCACAACGCCACCACCCGCAGCGCGGACGCGAACACCGTCCCCACCACCAGCGCCACATCGGTACCCGAACCCCACTCGCTCACCGCGACGACCAGCGCCGAACCGAGCAGCGCCGGCACCGCGTAGAAGTCCCGCTGCAGCAGCAACGGGACCTCGTTCACCAGCACGTCACGCAGGATGCCGCCGCCGATCGCCGCCGTGCCGCCGATGAGGCACGACGCCAGCGGACTCGCCCCGTGGTCGAGCGCGATCACCGCCCCCGTGCTCGCGAACAGGCCCATCCCCAGGGCGTCCAGCACCAGGATCTCCCGGCGGAGCCGCCCGACAGTCGAATGCAGGAAGAACACCAGCAACGACATGCCGAACGACGTGCCGAGGTTCGGCCAGCTACCCAGCGACGTCGGCGGGTGGATGCCCAGCAGGACGTCGCGGACGATGCCGCCGCCGAGCGCGGTGAACACCCCGACCACGCACACACCGAAAATGTCGAGCCGTTTCGTCACCCCCACCAGGGCGCCCGACGCCGCGAACACCGCAATGCCCACGAGTTCCAGGATGTACAGCAGCACCCGCCAAGGTTCGCACGGGGCGCGTCACTTTCCGGCCGGGTCCACCAATCCCAGCTTCACGGCCTTCACCAGCCGCCGCGGCACGCGGTGCGTCGCGCCGCCCACTCTCACCTCGACGAGGTCGGGTGCCTGCGCCTTCCACTGCGATCTCCGGCTGCGCGTATTGGACCGCGACATTCTGCGTTTCGGTACTGCCATCTTCTGTCTGCCTCCTTCGTCGGCCCGTGAGTACTTGTTAAC
>NZ_JBHUSF010000416.1:0-6423 GCF_042673295.1 Rhodococcus sp. NPDC057014 | reverse complement strand
CGGGTGCACCGGGACCGAGTCGTAGCCGGGTGACGAGCTATCCTCGGCTAGCCGAGGGGTGTTCCTGCGACGCCCCAGGATTCGCGCGGGACTTCGGTGATGGTGACCCATACCGATGACGAGGGCTTACCGGTGGCGTCGACGTAGGCGCGGGTGATCGCTTCGATGGTGGCGCGCTTCTGTTCGGTGTCGAAACCGGGTGGCTGGGTGATCTGGATGAGCGGCATGCGTGGTCCTTCTCTGCGTGGTGGGGATCGAGTCAGCGGGTGGCGCCGGAACGCATCCAGCTGTCCGAGAGCGTGTATCCGAGGGGGAAGGGGTCGGTCGGATCGATTCCGACCTGGGACATATCGGTGATCCATGCCTGGCCGGCAACGCTCGGCACGACGGCGTCGTAGTCACCGACGCGGGTGAGCGATTCGATGGTGCTCTCGAACCGGCTGTCGATGAGCGATTCGTGGATGAACTTCTCGCCCGGCTTGATCTGGTTGCGGGCGTGCATCACCGCGAGCCTGGCCGAGGTGCCGGTGCCGCACGGGCATCGGTCGATGCGCCCGGGGGAGACGACGACCGCGTTCTTGGCGACGAGGGTGTCGTTCTCTCGCCGCAGGGGGTTGGTGAACTCGGTGATGGTGATTCCGGCGAACTGGGGGTTCTCCGGGTGGATGGCCTTCAGCTGTTCGGCGGCGGCGGTCTTGATCTTTTCGCCCACCACGCACAGGTCGCGGGCCTCGTCGGGGACGAGCTCGAATCCGAGGCCGGCGGCGTCGATGATGGCGAAGGCCATCCCACCCCACGCGACGTCGAGGGTCACAGTCCCGATGCCTTCGACCTCGACGGGTGCGTCCAAGTGATAGACGAAGGCGGGCTGGTTGACGAAGCGGACGCTGAGCACTTTGCCGTCCCGGCACTCGCAGTGCAGTTTGATCAGGCCGGCGGGTGATTCGAGGGTGAGTTCGGTGACCGGTTCCTGCATCGGGACCATCCCGGTCTCGAGGAGAACTGTTGCGACACAGATGGTGTTGCCGCCGGACATCGCGGGATATTCCTCGGATTCCATGATGACGTAGCCCATGGCGGCGTCGGGGTGCGTCGGCGGCAGTACGACGTTGAGGGAGCGGATCATGGAGCCACGCGGCTCTTTGAGGAGCAGCTGCCGGATGTCGTCTCGCTTGTTCTCGAGGTAAAGCCGCTTCTGGAACATGGTGTCGCCGGGTACGTCGCCGACACCGCCCACGACGACGTTGCCGACCTCTCCGCCGACATGACATCCGACGACGTTGAAAACCTTGCTGAATCGCATTGAATTTCGACTTTCTTTTTCGCCGAGCGTGGGCTCGGAGTACGAAGTGGATGCCTGTGACGGCAGTCGTGGCGTGTGTTCCCTAGTGCACGACGCCGGCGGCCGTCTCGCTGAGGCTCATGCCGTTGGTTTCGGGGGCCAGCCACTGTGACAATCCGGCCCCGATACCGGCGATGACAGCGGCGATCAACATGGTGACCGCGGTGCCGAGGTTCGCCATCGACCACGGCAGCAGGAACGTGCCGATGCCGGCCCCGACGCGGCTGACGGCGGCCGCGAAGCCCGTGCCGATCCCGCGGATCTCGGTTGGGAACACCTCGGCGGGATAGATTCCGGTCAGCGTGTTGTACATCGCATTGAAGAACGAGAAGGCCAGGAACAGCACCAACACCACCATCGGCGGCGCCCCCGCCCAGAGGCCGATGACCGCGAGGAGCGCCATGCACAGCCACTGTGGCGGCACGGTCAGCGCCCTGCGGCCGAGTTTGTCGACCAACAGCACGGTGAGCACCACGGCGCCGGCGGCGACCGCGGACAGCCCGACCCCACCGGCCAGCCCCCCACTGAGCCCGTACTGGTCCAGCACACTGTCGGCGAACGTGGCGATCGCGAAATACGGTGTGACTGCGCAGAACCAGAACCCCGCGGTGAACAACGTTGCCCGCCAGTACTGCCGGGAGAACAGCATCCCGAAGCTGCCCTTGCGGGTGTCTTCGTGCTCGACATCGATCATGTCGGCGAAGCACTCCATGTATTTGTGCGCGAGGGCGTGAGCCTCGTCCCGTCGGCCTACGTTCCACAGCCAGCGCGGCGACTCGGGCAGCCCGATCCGAGCGATGAGCAACACCACCGCGATCACGGTGCTCGTGCCCAGGATGACCCGCCAGCCCAGGTCGGTGTTCTCGGTAAGCAGATACCCCACCAGGTACGCGAGCATGAACCCGACATACCAGGCGATCAACGTCACGCCCATCAACCGGCCCCGCAGCCGGGCCGGAACGAACTCCGACAGCAGCGGCCAACCCACCGAGTACTCGGCGCCGATCGCCACACCCATCAGCAGCCGCACCACCAACAGCTGCCAGGGCTCGTGGACGAAGAACTGCATCGCTGAGGCGATCACGAACAGCGCCATGTCGGCCGTGAACATCAGCTTGCGGCCGAACTTGTCGGAGGCCCAGCCCGCCAGCGGCGAGCCGATCAAGATGCCGAACAACGCGCTCGCCGCGATCAGCCCCTCCGACAGCGTCGACAGGCCCAGATCGGCGGCCATCGGGCCGGTCACCGGACCGATGATCCCGAGGACGTAGCCATCCAGGAACATCCCCCCGGTCAGCACGAGGACCAGTTTCCACAGGAAACGCCGCTTGAACGCTGCGTCGGCATGGTCTGAAACAGCGACCGTATTCTTTATTGACGACACCAGTCACTCCTCACAATCCGGAACGATGACATGGGTTTCTCCTTATTTTCTTCCGGGGTCGGGGTGTTGGGTAGGGGATCTCGGCGGGACGATCTCGCCGGGGTTGCGGAGCGCGACGTCGGCGTGGCGAGCAACTCCGGGGTCCGGGCCGAAGGGTCTGTGTGACCTGCGCCTCACAAAGTAGGCTGTTGGGGGAGTTGTCGACAACAAGGTCTGAGGTTGAAACTGAAAGATGCCGATTTGAGTTGTAACTCTCTCAACGGAGGGTGAGCGCCTGCACGCAGGAAATCGGAGTGAAATTCTGCGCTTTGCAGGTGGTTCAGCTCAGGTCGGCGGTAACGACACGGGCATGAGGTCTATGAATTAATGACTCAAAGGTGCGGCGTTGGAAATAGAACGGTTCGCCTCGGAGCGTGCGGGCAGGGAGCGAGGAGGGATGGGCATGGCGCTTTCAGCGGAGGACAGGGGCATGCTGGAGCGGTTGGTAGCGGCGCCGACCACGACCCAGGCGTTGGCCTTGCGTGCCCGGATCGTGCTCGCAAGTGAAGACCAGTCGGTCGCCGAGGCGGCGCGGACCCTCGACGTCACCCGGCACACGATCATGAAGTGGCGCAGCAGATTCGACGAACACGGAATCCACGGTCTCGGCGACCGGGCCCGACCGGGACGCCCGGTGTCCATCGGCAGCGACGCGCAGCGGGCAGTACTCGGCACGCAGCTTCGGGAACCGGCAGACGGTGCGTGGACCACGCGCACGATCGCTGCCGAACTCGGGCTGAGTCAGACTGCGGTCAGTCGAGTCCGCCGGCTGTCGTTCACGGAGGCGCCCGATCTCGTCACCCGATCGGTGCTCAACAAGTCGAGGCAGGTGGTGCTTGCTGCGGTGTTTGTGAGCGCGGCGACTCGCGTCCTGGTCTTCCACGATCCGGCCTCGCCTCCCGGTGCCGCCGAAGCACGGTCGCGCAGCAGCCGGACCCGCCAGCGGCGGGAGGTGGTCCGTACCGTGCTGTCCGCCCAGTTCGCCTACGAGCCGCAGGTGTCCTCAAAGGAGTCGGCCGAGTCGGCGGCGGTCGGGTCGGACCTTCTCGACATGCTGGAACAAGTCAACAAGGTGGCCCCGCCGGATCGGCGAGTCATCATGTTGGTCGACGTGAAGCTCCCGACGCAGACCCAACGCTGGTTGTATCGGCACCCTCGGTTCAGCGTGTACGAGATAGCGCCACACCGCTGGCTGGCGCAATTGGATTCGATCACGGAAGCCCTCGACCGGCGCCAGGGCGAACAGTTGCTCACCGTGGAACATCAGGTGCGCTCGTGGGCGGCGAGCGGGGAACACTCGTTTCGGTGGGTCCGGCCACCGCGCTTCGAGGCCAAGGCGTCGGGTGCGTCCGTCCCGGCGGCCGCAGGTGGTGCCCTGCGTAGTACCCCGCCGCGGCTGGCGACTGCCGTGGTCAAGGTGCTGCGCGAGTCGATCGCGACGGGTGCGTTCGATGCCGGACAGAGGATTCTCGAAGAACCGCTCGCGGCGCGACTCGGTGTTTCCCGGGGGCCTATTCGGGACGCACTGCAGATCCTGGCCGAGGACGGATTGGTGGCACTCGAACCGCATCGCGGTGCGTACATTCCCATCCCCACCCGCCAGGACATCTTCGACACCTATACCGCGCGTGGTCCGCTCGGGGCGTTGCTGCTGCGGCGTGTGGCTACCAGGGGCAGAACGCGGCTGGCGCCGGTCGAAGCCGCGATGGAGGACGTCGTCAGGAACGCGAGGATGGGTGATGCTCCGGCCACGGGGGATGCGGACATTCGGTGGCAGGATGCGGTAGCTCATGCCGCCGACATGCCGAGGATCGAGAAGATGTTCGTCCGCCTGTCGCTGCAGCTGCGGATGTTCGTTTCGATCTTGGGGCTGGACTACGCGTACTCCGTCGACGACATCGTCGCCGACGACACAGCCATCCTCGATGCGTTGCGGAGCCAGGACCCCGAGCTGGTGACGAGCCTGTGGAGCCGCAAGATCGACAACGCGGTATTCAACATGGTCGAGCAGTTCCGGCGTCATGAAGACGCTCCCGACGGCAAACGAAAGTAGCCGACTGCCGTCCCTGCGATCCCAACGTGCCGTTGGCGCCCGGGGTACGCCCATGTCACCGCCTGGACGGCCCGCCGCGGGACGAATAATCGCGTGATGAGTCGTTAATCCGTAAAACGATTGACTGCGACTGAACCGCGCGCTGCACGCCGAAACGCGCGGTTTGATGTCTTCTCGCCGGTCCTGACTGTGTATTTATTTACAACTCAAATATGCATTTTCCGAACTGAATTCGCTCACCTGTTGTCGACAACTTCGTCGCCCAGCATACTTTGTGAGGCGCAGGTCACAGCGATATGTGATCAGACATCGGGCGGTCACCGCACCGACAACATCCTCGAAAGTCACACGCAATCTGGAGGTTCTTCCATGACCAGTACGAACGGTCTCGTCGAGCGGGAATTGGTCCGTCTCGAATCGACCCCGGCCACGGCTCCGTACTCGGCGGCCGCCGCCCTCGGCGATCTGGTGTGGACCAGCGGAGCGCTGCCGGTCGAGGCCGACGGGACCACGTCGGAAGACTTCTCCACCCAGGTCCGCACGGCCCTGTCGAACCTGGAGACCTCGCTGCGCGCCGCCGGCGCGGACTGGTCGACGGTGCTCAAGATCAACGGCTACGTCGCCGACATCGAGAAGCTGCCCGAACTCAACGAGGTCTACACCTCGGTGGTCACCGTGCACGGTGCGCCGGCCCGCACCACGGTCGAGGTCTCCCGCTTCCGCGGCCGCACCGCGGTCGAGTTCGACGCCGTCGCCCACCGCCGATAGGGCTGAGTCGCAACATCTCTCGCCGCTCCGTCCACGAAAGGTTCACATCATGATCGACGCCACCGAGCCCGTGACATGCTCCGCGGTCACCATCGCGCCGTCGGTCGCACACCGCGCGGCTGCGCCGACCGCTCCGAAGCCCGAGTTCCGGGTGTCTTCTTCGCTGCTGGCCGACCAGGTCTTCGAGGCCCTTCGTGGACGGATCGCGCAGGGGGAGTGGGAACCGGGCAGCCAGCTTCGGATCCGCGAGGTCGCCGAGTCGGTGGGCACCAGCGACATGCCCGTGCGAGAAGCCTTCCGGCGGCTCGAGCAGGCCGGTCTGATCGTCGTCGAACCGTATCGCGGTGCGACGGTGCGGGTCTTGAGCATCGACGAGCTCGAGCACGTGTACGACGTGCGGATCATGCTCGAACCCGAGGCCGCTCGCCAGGGTGCCGCCCGCGCCGACCGTGGCGCCATCGAGAAGATGCGGCACCATTGGCTGCTGCTCCGGGATGCCGCCGAACGCGGTGACCCCGTCGAAGCCGCCATCCAGGACGAGCACCTGCTCGGTGCCCTCTACGACGCCGGCGAGAACGTCGAGCTGGTCAAGGTGGTCCGCAATCTCTGGGACATCTGCCGTCCGTACAAGAACCTGTGGATCACCAACGCGCTCGAGCAGGGACTGGCCACCTGGAGCCATCTCACAGACATGCTCGATGCCGTCGAACGAGGCGACAGCGCCGCCGCCTCCACCATTCTAGACCGGACCTACCGTGACGCCCGCGCCACCGTCCGGCAACTACTCGACACACAGTCAGGAAGAAACCAGTGAGGACCACCGTCGTCGGTGCGGGA
>NZ_JBHUSF010000415.1:0-6453 GCF_042673295.1 Rhodococcus sp. NPDC057014 | reverse complement strand
CGACGCCCGCAGCGCTTCGGACAGGGTCGCGGCCGGTGCGCCGGGGGAGCCGAATGCGACGCGTTCTCCCGTGTCGTAGTCCATGCCGACCAGCCACGTCGCGGGGTGGCGAACCCAGCCGGACCCGCAGGCGAACCGCTGCGCGAGCCGGTCGAGCCACGCGGCGTCGCCGCGGCCGCGGGGCAGCAGTCCGCTCGCGGCGGTGACGGGAGGCAGTCCGCGGCGCAGCAGGCCGGGCGAACCGAGGCCCGGCGCCGGGAGCGGCGGGAACCGTCCCGGTGCGGCCGCGAGATGTCCGTCGAGCGCCGGATGCGTGTCCCGACCGAGTTGCATCGCGAGCAGTTCGTCGACGCCGGCCCCGCCGCCCAGCATGGTGACGAGTTCGGCGCCCGCGGACGTGCCGACCAGCACGTCGGCGTCGCGAGGGTCCCATCCCAGGGCGTCGCTCACGGCGACCAGGGCCGCCACCGTCCAGGCTGCGCCGAGCGTGCCGCCGCAACCGATCACCAGCCCGCGACTGAGTTGTGTGTCACTTGAAGTCATACCTAGGAAGCTATCAGAAACCAGATACCGGCGGTATATGAAAAGTAGAATATTCTCGCAGGGGCTTCGGAGAAAGGGTGAGCATGGCGCGATTGACCAGGTCGGAGAGTCAGGCGCGGACGCGGGCGCATCTCGTCGCGACCGCGCGCGACCTCTTCCTCGCCGACGGGTACGCGGCCACCTCACTCGAGAAAGTCGCCGACGAGGCCGGCTACTCCAAGGGCGCGGTGTACTCCAACTTCAAGAACAAGAAGGAACTGTGCCTCGAGGTGCTCGGGCTCATTCACTCCACCAAGGGGCAGGAGATCGCGGAGGCGCTCGGCGGCGGCGAGACGATGGAGGAGCGACTCGAGGCGTTCCAGGCCTGGGCGGAGAAGACGCTCGGCGACGTCGGATGGACCATGCTGGAATTCGAACTGATCGTGCTGTCCCGTCACGACCCCGAACTCCGCGACGCCCTCACCGCCACCCTCGGTGTCGCGCGGGAGATCACGGTCACGCTGCTGAAATCGTTCACCGACTCACTCGGGGTCGTCCTGCCCGTGCCCGCGCAGGATGCGGCCAGCAGCATCCTCAGTCTCGGTGTCGGACTGGGCATTCAGCGCGCCATCGATCCCACCATCTCGGCCAGGGTGGTCACCGACAACCTCCGGGTGCTGCTCGCCGTGTCGCAGCCGAGCGAACTCTAGATCCGTCAGAGCCAGTCGCGCCGTCGGAACAAGACATACAGCAGGCTCGCGGACGTCACGATCACGACGGTGCTGACGATCGTCCCCGACACCTGCCCGACCCCGGGGAACAGGACGTTCTGACCGAACCACCCCGTCACCGCGGTGGGGACCGCGATGATGGCCGCCCAGCCGGTGAGCTTCTTCATGACGGTGTTGAGCCGGGCGTCCTGCAGCGACAGATTCGTCTCGAACACGGTCACCACCATGTCGCGCAACGACTCCGTCCACTCGGCGGCACGCGTCACGTGGTCGTAGAGGTCGGTGTATAAGCTGTCGAGAACCGGCGACCGATCGTGTTCGGATTCGGCGCGCCCCCGGATGACGGCGCCCACCACCTCCCGCATCGGCAGCACGACGCGACGCAGTTGCACCAGTTCCTTCCGCAACCGGTACGTGCGCTGCTGAATCTCCTTGGTCCGCGCGGACTCGTCGAACAGTCCCTCCTCGAGCGCTTCGATCGCGTCGTCGATCGTCTCGATCGTCTCGAACTGGCCGTCCACGACGGCGTCGAGCAGGCCGTGCAGGAGCGCGAGTGCGCCCGAACCCGGTGTGAGCAGCGCGGGGTCCTCCTCCCAGCGCTCCACCACCTGCGACATGTCGAACCGGTCGTCCCGCCGCACCGTGATGATCCCGTTCGACAGCACGAACGCCGAGACGCGGCTGAGCCGAAGCCGTGAGTCGAGGACGCCGAGCGTGCTGACGTCGTCGGCGTCGAACCACGTGGCGTACGCGGTCACGAATGCGTGGCCGGCGTAACGCGTCGCCTTCGGTCGCTCACCGCGGGCGACGGCATCCTCGATGGCGTTCGGATCGAGCGACAATTCGTTCGCCAATTCGGTCAGGCGCTCGTGGTCGGGGTCGCACAGATCGACCCACACGAGCGCGTTCTCGTCCCGCACCTTCTCGGACACGTCGGCAAGCGGAAAGTCCTTGCCCACGCACTCGCCATCACGCCACACACGGGTTCGCACCAGGTTGAGGGTCACTCACCCAGTCTGCCGAACCCTGCGGGCGGGGAGACGATTATGACGTGCGATCGGACGAGTAACCCCACAGCCAGTCGGTGTACTCGTAGCTCGACGTGTCCCGGGTGCGGAACAGTTCGTTGCGTGCGATGCGGGCGGTGCCGTCGAGGTGCCACAATTCGCCCCACATGCGTCCGGTGGTGATGATGCGATTGCAGCGCGGTGCGCGTTCGGTGTTGACCTCCTTCAGGATCTGCGGCCACGCGGAGTTGCCACCGCCGGCGGAGAAGTCCTCGTCGGCATAGTCGGCCAGGCACTTCGCGTCCTCGATCGCCATCACCGCTCCCGACGCCAGGTACTGCAGCGGGGGGTGCGCGGCGTCGCCGAGCAGGATCATCCGCCCGTCCACCCAGTTCTCGATGGGCTCACGGTCGTACATCGGCCACCAGCGGTCCTTCCACAGGTAGTCGATACCGCGGCGGACGTTCTCGTGGCAGTGCGCGTAGGCCTGCTCGAGTTCCTCGGGGCCACCCCAGTTCTCGACCCCGTTCTTGTAGCCGGGCGATTCGAACACCGCAACCTGGTTGAGCATCTGCCCGCCGCGCAGCGGGTACTGGATGAAGTGGCATCCCGGTCCGATGTACCCGACCACGTCCTCGATGTCCTCGTCGAGGTCGACCTCGTCGTACGGCGTGGTGCCGCGGTAGGCCGCGTAGCCCGACGAAACCGGTTCGTCGTCCGAGATCTTCGCCCGCAGACGAGATTTGAGGCCGTCCATGCCGAGGGCGATGTCGGCCTCGTGGGTGCGGCCGTCGTCGGTGCTCACGTGCACCCGGTCGCCGTCGGTGACCACGTCGGTGACGGTGACACCCGTGTGCAGTTCGGCGCCCGCGGCCCGTGCGGCGTCGACGAGCGTCGCGTGCAGGTCGCTTCGGTGGGTCACGAAGTACGGTCCGCCGTAGCGGGCCCGGAACTCGGCGCCGAGGTCGATCTTCGTGAGCACCTCGGCGGTCACGGCGTCGCGGAACACGATGTTCTTGGGCAGGAAGGCTCGGGAGAGAACGTCGTCGAGCACGCCCCAGGAGTCGAGGATGCGGGCACCGTGCGGTCCGACCTGCAGTCCGGCGCCGACCTCACCGAATTCGGTGGCCCGTTCGAACAGCGTGACGTTCGCGCCCTTCCTGGCGAGGGCGAGGGCGTTGGCCGCGCCGCCGATCCCGCCTCCGGCGATGATGATGCGTGCGTCCTGCAGGTTCGACATGACAGTTCCTTCGTTTCGAGCGTTCGGGGCAGGTGAGTGGCAAAGCGTGCCGGGGGACACGGCGGCACTCACGTGGGGGAGGGGAAGCGGCGCCAGATCACGGTGAGCAGCAGTGCGGCGACGAGCGCGCTGACGCCGAAGAGAATGAAGTTGGAGTCCGCGCCGAGCCCGGCGGCCAGCAGCAAGCCGCCGATCTGCGGTGCGGCGACGGCCCCGACACGGCCGACGCCGAGCGCCCAGCCGAGGGCGGTGCCGCGCAGATAATCGGGATAGTGGGACGCGACCGCGGCGATGATGAGGCACTGGGTTCCGTGGGTCCCGACGCCGGCGAGCACGAAGATGACGTAGACCAGCGCCACCGGTGGGCTCAAGAGCAACGACAGCAGCGCGAGACCCGCAAGCAGTGCGGCGACGATGCTGGTGGGGATGGTGCCGAACCGGACGCCGCCCCACGCGGTGACGAACGAGCCCGCGACGGCGCCGAGGTTGAGCGCGAGGGCGAACGTGAGCGCACTGCCGAGGTCGGTGCCCTCGCCCTGCATGAGTTTGGGCAGCCACGTGCCGAGGCCGTACCACGCGAGCAGGGTGACCATCGTGGCGAGCGCGAACATGATGCTGACGTAACGGAATCGGGCACCGAGCAGTGCGCTGAAGCCCGTGGCCGGCCGCACCTCCGTCGACGTCACCGCGGCAGTGTGGTCGGGCAGCGTCTTCCACGCGATCGGCACCAGCAGGACCAGCGGGACGAGCGCGAAAGCGAACATCGGCTGCCAACCCCAGTTCGGGATGACGGGGATGCCGAGCAGTGCCGCGATCGAACCGCCGATGGGAACGCCGGACATCATCATCGTGGCCACCGCGGCGCGCCACCTCGCGGGGACCAGTTCCGCGGCGAGCGCATTGGACGTCGGAACCAGGCCGCCCAGGCCGAGCCCCGCGATCAGACGCAATGCGCCGAACATGACCGGTCCGGTCGCCAGCGCGCACAGCGCGGTGAACACGGACAGCACGATCGCGCAGCCGATCACCGCCCGCTTGCGTCCCACGATGTCGGAGAGGCGGCCCGCGAGGACGGCGCCGATCATCATTCCGAGGAACGCGAGACTGCCGAGCGTGCCCGCGGTCGCGGCGCTGATGCCCCATTCGTTCTGGAGGCTCGGGATGACGTTGCCGTAGACGATGAGGTCGTATCCGTCGAAGACCACGAAGAGCCAGCAGACGACGACGGCGATCGTGGCGGTGCGGTCCAGTCCGACGCGGTTCGTCGTCGGAGCCGCGGTGGTGGCGGTGAGGGGCATGAATCGAGGGTGATGCGGCGCACAGCACCGGTGCAATAAAGTTCTGCTGTGCAGAAGAAGAAAACCATCGAGAAGCCGGCGTACATGTTGGAGTCCGTCGACAACGCGCTGCGCCTGCTGCAGATGCTGCGCGACGTCGGAGCGCTGCGGATCAAGGATGCCGCCGAGGAACTCGGCATCGCGCAGTCGACCGCGCACCGGCTGATGGCGATGCTGGTGTACCGGGGTTTCGCCGTTCAGGACGAGAAACGCCGGTACCACCCCGGGGCGGCGATGGGGGCAGGCCCGGCGCAGCGGGGGTGGACGCGCGAATTCAACGACCTCTGCCGGCCCCACATGGAGGCGCTCGCGATCCTGTGCGGCGAGACCGTCAACCTCGTGATCCGCGTCGGCACCCAGGCCCGCTTCCTGTCGTCCGCCGAGTCGGCGGGAATCTTGCGTGTCGGCGACCGCCAGGGGCAGGTCCTCGACGCGGAATTGACTGCAGGAGGACGCATTTTGCTGGCTGAGCTACCGAGGGACACCCTCGCGCAGCTGTACCTGCGGCCCGCGGATCTGGCCGACGACGAACGCGAGTGGGGCGACCGCCGTCTGCCCGCCGACGAGTTCGAGCAGTTCTACCGGGAACTGTCCGCCGCCCGCGCCGTCGGGTTCGCCGTCAACGTGCAGCAGACCGAGGAAGGCGTCGCCGCATTCGGTGTCGCCATCCGGAACCGGGCCCGAACCGCCGTCGGAGCGCTGACCGTGGCCGTGCCGATCACCCGCTTCCGTCAGCACTCGCAGGGACCGCTGGTGTCGCAGATCAAGAACGCGATCCGCGAACTCGAGGTCGACATCGCGGACCTCGAACCCTGATCAATGATTCTGCACACAAGAATTCTGTATCGACAGGGAGGCCTGCACTCCTAGCGTCGATTCCATGACCGCCACCGAACCGCACGTCGACGACGACCCCGCGCTGAAGCAGCTGTACACCGATTTCGAGGCCGAGCACCTGAATCCGTTGTGGACTCAGCTCGGCGATTTGATGCCGATGACGCCGACGTCGCGGGCGGTGCCGTTCGTGTGGAAGTGGTCGACGTTGTATCCGCTGGCGCAGCGGGCGGGGGATCTGGTCCCGGTCGGTCGCGGCGGGGAGCGGCGGGCGATCGCGCTGGCCAACCCTGGTTTGGGGGGTGCGCCGTATGTGACGCCGACGTTGTGGGCGGCGATCCAGTACCTGGGGCCGAAGGAGGTGGCGCCGGAGCACCGGCACGCGCAGAACGCGTTCCGGTTCGTCGTCGAGGGCGAGGGGGTGTGGACGGTCGTCAACGGGGATCCGGTGGCGATGCGCCGCGGCGATTTCCTGCTGACCCCGGGCTGGCATTTCCACGGCCACCACAACGAGACCGATCAGCCGATGGCGTGGATCGACGGCCTCGACATTCCGTTCGTGCACTACACCGACACCGGGTTCTTCGAGTTCGGCTCCGAGAACGTCACCGACGATTCGACCCCGGACGTGTCCCGGTCGGAGCGGTTGTGGGCGCATCCGGGACTGCGGCCGCTGGTGGGGTTGGACGCGAAGACGTCGTCGCCGATCGCGGCGTACCGGTGGGAGCACACCGACGCGGCGCTGCGTGAGCAGTTGGCGCTGGAGGACGAGGGATACGCGG
>NZ_JBHUSF010000414.1:0-6454 GCF_042673295.1 Rhodococcus sp. NPDC057014 | reverse complement strand
GGCGACCACCGTCGACCGCCAGTGCGGCTCCAGCCAGCAGGCGGCGCACTTCGCGGCGCAGGGCGTGATCGCCGGCGCCTACGACATCGTGATCGCCGCGGGTGTCGAGTCGATGTCGCGTGTTCCGATGGGTACGACCACCATCGGGCAGGACGCGTCCGGTCCGGGCATCGCCGCCCGCTACCCCGAAGGCCTTGTCAACCAGGGTATTTCCGCGGAACTGATCGCCGCCAAGTGGAAGTTCGACCGCGACACCCTCGACACGTTCTCCGCGCAGTCGCACCAGCGCGCCGCCGACGCCGCGTCGAAGGGGTTGTTCGCCAAGGAGATCATCCCGATCGACGTGACCAACGCCGCCGGTGAGACGGTGACGCACACCGTCGACGAGACGGTGCGCGCCACGACTACCGCCGAGGGACTGTCCGGGCTGAAGTCGTCGTTCTACTCGGAGAAGTACGCGGCCCGGTTCCCCGAGGCGCAGTGGCACATCACCCCGGGAAACTCGTCGCCGCTGACCGACGGTGCATCCGCCGCGCTGATCATGAGCGAGGAGATGGCGTCGAAGCTGGGTCTGACCCCGCGGGCACGGTTCCACTCGTTCGCCGTCGCCGGTGACGACCCGGTCTTCATGCTCACCGCGCCGATCCCGGCGACGAAGAAGATCCTCGCCAAGTCGGGGCTGAGCATCGACGACATCGACGCCTACGAGGTCAACGAGGCGTTCGCGCCGGTGCCGCTGGCGTGGGCGCACGAGTTCGGGGCCGACCCGGCCAAGCTCAACCCGTGGGGCGGCGCCATCGCGCTCGGGCACGCGCTCGGATCGTCGGGCACCCGCCTGCTGAGCACCCTGGTCAACAACCTCGAGGCCACCGGCGGACGCTACGGCCTGCAGACCATGTGCGAGGGCGCGGGCATGGCCAACGCCACCATCATCGAACGCATCTGACCTGCGACTCGTGCGACGCGAAAGGAGACACAATAATGATCGCCACCGCATTCACCGAGACTTTCGGAGTTCGCCACCCCATCGTGCAAGGTGGGATGCAATGGGTCGGACGGGCTGAATTGGTCGCCGCCGTCGCCAATGCCGGTGCACTCGGCTTCATCACCGCACTCACCCAGCCCACACCGGATGATCTCGCCCGCGAGATCGCCAGATGCCGGGAGTTGACGGATCAGCCGTTCGGAGTGAACCTGACGATTCTGCCTTCTATCAACCCGCCGCCCTACGACGAATACCGTCAGGTGGTCGTCGAATCGGGGGTGAAGATCGTCGAGACCGCCGGCGCCAATCCGGGGCCGCATCTGCCGATGTTCCATAACGCCGGCATCAAGGTTCTCCATAAATGCACAACCGTTCGCCACGCCGTCAAGGCGCAGGCACTCGGAGTCGACGGCATCAGCATCGACGGATTCGAGTGCGCCGGCCACCCCGGGGAGGACGACATCGCCGGCCTCGTCCTCATCCCGGCCGCCGCCCGGCAAATCACCATCCCGATGATCGCCTCCGGCGGCTTCGCCGACGCCCGCGGTCTGGTCGCCGCACTCGCACTCGGCGCCGACGGCATCAACATGGGCACCCGGTTCATGTGCACCGTCGAGTCGCCGATTCACCAGAACATCAAGGAAGCCATCGTCGCGGCCGACGAAACCCAGACCGAGCTGATCTTCCGCCCCTTGCGCAACACCGCACGTGTAGCGAGCAACACGGTAAGCCGGAAGGTCGTTGATATCCTCTCCCGCGGAGGACAGTTCGAAGACGTGCGCGAGCTCGTTGCCGGCACGCGCGGACGGACCGTATACGAAGTCGGCGACCCTGAAGCAGGGATTTGGACCGTCGGCACCTCGCAAGGACTCATCGATGACATCCCGACTGTCGCGGAGTTGATCCAGCGCATCACCGCCGAGGCCGAAGACCTGATCACCCAACGGCTCGGCGGGATGCTGGACGGCGTCCCCGCCTGACATGGAGTAATTATTATGCATCGCAGAATCTTTGAAGACGACCACGAAGCCTATCGCGACACCGTTCGGGAATACCTCATGCGCGAGGTCGTCCCATATTACGGCGAGTGGGAGACAAAGCACCTGGTCGACCGTGCCGCATGGCTGGCCGCCGGAAAGTCCGGCATCATCGGACTCGCCGTGCCCACGGAGTACGGTGGCCCCGGCGAGTCCGACTACCGCTACCGCTACGTTGTCGCCGAAGAGATTGCCCGGACCTCGACGACCTCGTTCGGCCTCGGCCTCGGGCTTCAGGACGACGTCACGATCCCATACATCTCGGATCTCGGCACCGCTGAGCAGAAGCAGCGATGGCTTCCCGGGATGGCCACCGGTGAATTGATCTGTGCAATCGCAATGACCGAACCTGGCACCGGAAGTGACCTTCAGGGCATCAAAACCACCGCAGTCCGAGACGGCGACGAGTGGATTCTCAATGGGCAGAAAACGTTCATCACTAGTGGCATCCATGCGGACCTTGTGATCGTGGCGGCCCGGACGGAGCCCGAGGCCGGGTCGCAGGCGCTCAGCTTGTTCGTCGTCGAGCGCGGCACGGAGGGATTCACTCGTGGTCGCACCCTCGAGAAGGTTGGGTTTGCGGCGCAGGACACCGCGGAATTGTCGTTCCTGAACGTTCGGCTACCGGAAACGAATCTGCTCGGAACCGAAGGCCGCGGTCTCATGCACCTCATGGAGCGCCTGCCGCGCGAGCGTCTGTCTATCGCGGTAAGCGCTATTGCCAGCGCTCGGGCAGCATACGAATGGACCGTATCGTACGTGTTCGAGCGCAAGGCATTCGGGCAGCCGATCGGCGATTTCCAGAACACCCGCTTCGCTCTCGCTGAGATGCTCACCGAAATCAACGTTACTCAGAATTACATCGACAACGCGGTACTTGCTCTCAACCAGGGCGAGCTCACTGCTGCCGAAGCGGCCCAGGCCAAGTGGTGGACAACGGAGCTACAACAACGTGTTGTCAATCGATGCGTTCAGTTACACGGTGGATATGGCTACATGATGGAGTACCCCATCGCGCGCGCATACGTTGACAGCCGCATTCAGACGATCTACGGCGGTACGACCGAAATAATGAAAGAGATCATCGGCCGCGAGATCGCCCGCCAACGGTGACGACACATCAGGTCAGCGGATAACTGACACACCTCGCCCTATCCTTGCGCGCCGGTCGCCTCACCCGACTGCTGGACACCACACCCTGGACGTTCAGGACCACCAGCCCAGTTAAGCCTGGCCAGGCGGCCAGGTTGGATGAGGGAAGGCAACGGGTCCAACGAACCTCTCAACTCGCGGCCCCTGTCGCGCAAATCCGCGCCTTAGCATGATTCCCGCGCCAGATTCCGAGGCGGGCACCGGTTCCCGCAGTACCTGCTTCGACCCCCGCCTTGCCGCCGCCTACCTCGCCGAGCATGTTCCCGCATGCAACCGCACATCCTCGAAGTGGAAGCGCCGAGTGAGATGCCGCGATGGCCCATCGTCTCAACGCTTTCGTCAGCGACACAGCCGCATTCGGGTTTCGGCACGAGAGGGACGGAAAGGAACCGGTCGGCGGCCGTCCCGTCCGGGGACCGGGATCGGGATCGGGGCGGCACACAACCTGAGAATGTCTGCGCCCCTCAAGTCCCAGCCAGTTTGCGCCGCTGACTACTGTGCTCCGTTGATCACCCACTGAGATCACCGTCGAGCACCGCGGTGGAACTGGCCCCTTCGACCGGTGCAGCTTCGTTGAAGGTGCACATTGTCGGCGGAAAGCTGCCCATCGGCGGTCACGAAAGTGCCCGGTAGCGAGGAGCCTGCCTGCGCGAAGTCGGCTGTCCGGGCCTCACGTGCTGTCGGTTCTTCAACACCCTCGCCTAAAAGCAGGAAACGGTTGACCTACCAGTCAATATCGAGTAGAAAGAGTTCTATGTGATAGACGCCACCCCGATGGGGCGCAGGCGCACGGCGATCAGCCCGGATTGCCCTGTCACGCTGATTCTTCCATCACGCCGTGGCCTCCGGACCAGCTTGGGACCTCAGCGACTTGAAGGAACTCCATCGAATGGAAGCAGTCACGCCGATACATCGGACCTACCCAGACTCGAACCTGCACACACATGCCGGAAGTAACGTCACCACTCATGGATACCCCGAACTAAGGAGTCAAATGATGACCACACCCCAGAAATCGTCGCAGTCGGCGGTTACACGATGACCGGAAGAGTAGCGGGCAAGGTCGCGATCGTGACGGGCGGAGGCGGGGGTTTGGGCCGCGCAATCAGCGAGACCTTGATCGCCGAGGGCGCAATCGTCTACCTCACAGACATCAACACCGACACAGGAAATTCGGCTGCGACCAGTCTCGGGGACAACGCACGGTTCGTTCCCCATGACGTCACCGAGTACACCCAGTGGCAAACGGTCGTTGCCGCGGCCGAGACCGCCGGCCCAGTTTCCATCCTGGTCAACTGTGCCGGCGTCGGACCAGTCGCCATGATCGCCGACACTTCGCCGGAGGACTACCGCCGGGTAATCGAAATCAATCAGGTGTCGGTTTTCCTCGGAACAAAGGCTGTACTGGATTCGATGCGCAAGGCCGGCGGCGGGTCGATCGTCAACATCTCCTCCGCCGGCGGCCTCGTCGGATTCCCCGGTTTGGCCGGATACGTTTCGTCCAAATTTGCGATGCGAGGGTTCACCAAGACAGCCGCGATCGAGTTGGGCCCGGAAGGAATTCGGGTGAACTCCGTGCACCCGGGCATAGTGAACACCGACATGCTGCGCACCAATCCAATGCAGGAGGAAGTCAAAGCCGCCGCGAAACAGCTCGCCCTCGGCCGGGTTGGTGAGCCTCCGGAGATCGCTGCGCTCGTCTTATATCTCGCCTCCGACGAGTCGAGTTACTCCACTGGTTCGGAGTTCGTAGCGGACGGAGGCTGGAGTTGCCAATGAGATAAGCGAGGTACAGCCACGGCTGCTGGATTGAGGAATCCACGCGCATCTGCCCCCATCCGTTGCCGGATCGCCACGAGTGGGGGTCGACGCGGAACTAGCGGTCGGCGTGCCCGTGCTCTTCTTTCTGCATGTGCGATCCGTTCGCTCCACGTATCTCATGCAATCCAATATCGCTGCGGCAGTGATGTTTCGCGGCGACGGGTCGGCTACCGCCCCTTCGGGGGCGAGTCTTTTCGCACTCGACAATTTCTCGCAGTTGCCACCGCTCTCGTCGAGCCGCATCATCCGGAGATCAAGGAACAGTCATGATCACAACACTTTTCAGAATACTCGCGACACCGCTGACACTGTTCCTCGACTATGTGATGGCTCCCGGTCGGACGTTAGTTTTCTTTGAGTATATCGACGAGCCCGACGACCTCGATGCCAGCGGCAGTGTGGAGGTGAACCATCGGTAAGTGTCTGCGGTGGTCGGCCCGTGGCTCGCTGGCAGGCTCGTTGTCTCGGGCCTACTCGGTGTGACATCTGAGTCGTGTGCCCCTTTGGGGTGCACGTTCCAATACCGGCCGAGGAGACGACCTCACCCTGTCTCGCTGTGACCTCGGACGAAGGTACGCCGGCGAGCTCACCGACGACAAGCGCATCAGTGGTCGCTCAGCCCTCCATTCTCGATCGTCGTTGGGATCGGCATCCGAGCTCACCGCGCTGATCGAGTTCTGCACAACTTGCCGACTTCGTCCCAACTATTCATGACAACGTATGCGATGGACGAGACATCGACAGCGTCCTGGTCATGTCAGACGGCACTGCCATGGCGTGCTGTTCACTCTTCCCACACAGCAATTTCAAGTTGAGCCGCTCCACGCGTCTCTGATCGGCTGATCTGCGCATTCCTGCTCGCCCAAACACATTACGATCCTCCACCCCCGAAAGTGATCGCCACATGACCATGATCAATATCCAGGGCGATGACCTGCACTTCGATGATTACGCCCCCACCGTTGGAACCGCGCCCCAGCTTCCAATGGTGTGGCTTCACGGCTTTTCTTTCAACGCAACTCTTTACAAGTCGGCGATAGGGCTAATGTCGGATCGCCGGCACATCGCCATCGACATGCGCGGCCACGGGAGATCAGCGATGGCCGACACTGATATGACCTTCGAGCGGATCGTCAACGACATTCACGCAATCGTCTCCGAACTCGGCATTGATCGTCTCGTAGTGGTCGGACATTCGATCGGAAACGCCGTCGGAATGCGCTTTGCTGCAGCCTATCCCGATCTAGTCTCGTCTGGGATCGCGATCGCTGGAGTGCCCTCGATAGGCATGCCGGCGGCAGCCAGAGCAGGTCTTGCCTCGATCCAGGACACGGCTGGCGACTTCGACGCCTTCCTTGCCATATTTAGAGGGTGTCTCATGTGGGGAGTTTCTTGAAGCAGGTGAGTGCGGCGGCGAGGTGGAGGAAACCGGCGAAGTGTTCGCCGTGGCGCTCGTAGC
>NZ_JBHUSF010000413.1:0-6460 GCF_042673295.1 Rhodococcus sp. NPDC057014 | reverse complement strand
GGTGTGCTCCGGCACACCGTGCCACTCACATGGTCAGGCAGAGGCGTTCGCCCGCGCGGGCGCGGTGGCCCGGGTGGCACGCTCCGTGAGGAACGCGAACACGAGTCCGAGAACCAGCCACAGCGTGGCCTGCGTCGCGAGGGACGACAGCCGGAACTGCCACAGCAGCACCGCGGGGAAGTCGTCACCCACTTCGTTGATCGTGGGCAGCACCAGATATCCGATGGTCGCCACCACGAGGAACGCGACAACCGGCGCCGCGATCCGCACCGACAGGAACTCCTGTGCGGCGACGGCCTTCGCCGCGAAGACGGACGCCACCACGGCGAGCAGGCCCAGCGCGACCGCGGCAAGCCACAGCCAGGTGCGCTGGTTGATCGTCTCGGGGTCTCCGACGGCGGGCGGGTTGGCGGGGTATTTGAAGAACGGCACCGCCTCGATTGCCAGCCAGCCGAAGGTGGCCAGGGTCAGGCCGAGCAACGGCCCCGACAGCGTCGTCACCCGACGCGCGTAGTTCGCGACGACGGCGAAGATCGCTCCCAGTGCCAGTCCCGCGAGGGACGTGGCGAGGAACAGCCCGAAGCGCTGCCCGTCGCGGCTGACGAGTGCCTCTTCCTCGTCGTGCGAGTGCCCGGCCGGTTCCTCCGCCGCGGTGGCGTCGTGCGAGTGGCCTTCGGGTTCGGCGGCGCTGTGCGATTCTTCGATCGCGATGGCCGCGTCGATGTGCGACTCACCGAGAACGAACGCGACGCCACCGGCCAGGATGCCTGCGATCAGGCCGGCCAGCAGGCCGCGGATGAGGAGTTTCGTGAAGGAATCGGTCAGTGGCATGGCAGACCCAGGAGGTGGCGGCCGTCGTGCATCAATTCATGCATGTACATGCCACTGCGCGAGATCGCGCCCTGGTCGAATCCCACGAGGTAGAGAGCGAGCATCGCGAACAGAACGATCGCGAAAGAGATGACGGCGAGGCGGGTCGTGTCGACCGACGAGCCGGGTGCGTAGGCGAGTGCCATAGTTCCTCCTGGGATTTCGCGTCCCCTAGGTCCAGGCGATGGCCGCAGTATCTGGCTGTCGAGGTGGTTCCCGTGAAGGACTACTCCGATTTACAGTGGCGCGACCGCTCCGGGATTGCACCGGATTCCTGCCGAACCATCGCATTGTCCTGCGAACTTTTGCACCCGGCGGGCCGTCGTGTCAATCCTCGGCCAGCCCCTGCCGCTCAGCTCTTGTTCGCCGCCGTGACGTCGAGTACGACCTCGAACTCCAGCAGCGACGCACCGGATGCCACCGGCTTCTTCCGCTCACCCGCGTGTGCTTCCCGGGCCGGACCGTCGCGCCACGCCGCGAATGCCTCTTCGCTCTCCCACTGCGTGACGACGAAGTAGCGGTTCTCGCCCTGCACCGGACGCAGGAGCTGGAAGCCGAGGAAGCCGGGAGAGTTTTCCACGGCGTGCGCGCGCGCCGCGAAGCGTTTCTCGAGTTCGGGGCCCGCACCCTCGGGGATTTCGATTGCGTTGATCTTCACCACTGCCATGCGGGCGAGGTTACTCCGCTAGCGTCGGAGTGGTGGCGGGTGAGAGTGCGTTGCACGACGAGGGTGGGGCGGGACAGCCGATTCTGCTGCTGCACGGGTTGATGGGCAGTGCCCGGACGTGGGGACGGCACGTGCCGTGGCTGCGCGAGCACGGCCACGTCTTCACGTTCGACGCCGCAGGCCACGGCAGGCCCGCGCCGCCGCGGTTGACGACGGAAGCGTTCGTCGCGGACCTGTCCACGGCACTCGCGCCCGTCGCCGGGCCGTGGGTGGTGATCGGCCATTCGATGGGCGCCCTGCACGCCTGGTGCCTGGCTGCCGCGCATCCGGAGACGGTGTCGGCGCTCGTCCTCGAAGACATGGCCCCCGACTTCCGCGGCCGCACCGCCGACGACTGGGCGGCGATGATCTCGAACTGGCCGCAACCGTTCGCGACCCGGGAGGATCTGTTCGAGTTCTTCGGTCCGGTTGCCGGACAGTACTTCCTGGATTCGTTCGAGAAGCGCGCCGACGGCTGGTACCTGCACGGCGACGTCGACACGTTCCGCGACATCTCGGCGGAGTGGGGCGACAGGCACTTCTGGGACCAGTGGGCGTCGATCACCGTTCCGGCCCTGCTGATCGAGGGGGAGTTCACCATCACCCCGGACGGCCAGATGCGGACCATGGCGGAGCGGCATCCCGGCGCCGAGTACGTCCGCATCGCGCAGGCCGGGCACCTCGTCCACGACGACCAGCCGGAGCAGTACCGGAAAGTGGTCGAGGAATTCCTCGACGGGCTCGGCTGAGATCCGCCTCGTCCGCTGCGGAGGACATTGTGTGTTCGTTTTTTTCGTTTTATCGTTGAGGTATGGCCGCTCTGATGAACCACACGGTGTTGCCACCGGGCTCCGACGATCGCGAAATTCTCACCGCGTTGAAGTATCTTCTCGCTGGTCAGGACGATGTGACGATCTCGACCCCGGAGGGTTCGGCGCCATTGCCGGACAGTGTCCGGGGTTTGCTCGTCGACGCGGTCACGGCTCTGGACCGGGGGCAGGCGGTGACGGTGGAGCCGCATCGGACGGTGCTGACGACGCAGGAGGCCGCGGAACTGCTGGGTATTACCCGGCCGACGCTGGTGCGGTTGCTGGAGGCCGGGAAGATTCCGTACTCGTCGCCGGGCAGGCATCGGCGGGTGGAGTTGGCGGACGTGCTCGCATTCCGACAACACGAGCGTGCGCGACGCGGTCAGGTGTTCGAGGAGATGGCGCAGGAGGAAACCCCGGACCCCGGCGACGCCGCTGACGGCTTCGTCTCGACCCGCTGATCGAGGGGCGAGGCAACCGATGGCTGCCTTTCGGGTGGTTCTCGACGGGTGCGTCCTGCTCCCGCAGGTCCTGAACAACCTGCTGCTGACCCTGGCCGATGCCGAATTGTTCCGGCCGGTGTGGACGCCGGACCTGCTCGACGAGGTGGAGCGCGACCTGGCCGGGGAGAGGTTCGGCAAGTCGCCGGAGCAGGCGGCGCGTCGGGTCCACCAGATGCGCAGGGCGTTCCCGTTCGCGGAGGAGGAGTCACGCGGGTACCGCGAGTTGATCCCCGCGATGACCAACGATCCGAAGGATCGGCACGTCCTGGCCGCGGCGGTACGGTCCGGTGCGGCCTTGATCGTGACCGCCAACCTGACGGACTTCCCGCCGGCGGCACTCGACCCGTACGACGTCGAGGCGATCCACCCCGACGAATTCCTCTGCGATCAACTCGATCTCGACTCGGAAGCGGTGTTCGAGCGTATACACCTGCTGGTCGCCCGGAATACGCTCCCGCCGCGCACGGTCGGGGAGCTGCTCGAGTCGCTCGACCGGCTGACCCCACGGTTCGTCGACGCGGTCCGGGCATTGCTGGTCGACCGGGACGACGCCCCGGACCGGGGTGCGGTGCCGGCGGCGTCCGCCCTTCCGGAGTTGACCGACGAGCAGATCGACTCGTTGCCGCCCGAGGTCCGCCAGACGTACCGGCAGCTTCGTGCGATGGATCCGGCCGAACGGGTGCGGCTACTCGGGCACGCAGATCTGGTGAATGCGGCGTGGGCATTCCTGATGCCAGTATGTGTGGACGGTGATCTGCTGTCGGTATGGCCGAATGTGGATCCCGGCTTCCGGGCGGTACTCGCACAGAAGTGGGTGCGCGACAACCACTATCAGATGACTGTCGACGGTTGGGACGGCGAGGCGGTCGAGGCGGCCCTTGCCGGGCCGGTGCCGGATCATCCGCTGTGGGTGCATTTCGAGCGCGTGCATGTGCGGTCGTTCCGGGCGATGCTGCCGGATCCGGCGACGTGGGGTATCAGCTCAGCCACCAGGATGGTCGCTCCGGGCGTCGAGGCGCTCTACGTGCTCGACACCTCGACGCTGGAGGGCGGCCTGTGGCAGCCGAACGACACCCGGTATGTGTGCCCGGTCCTCATGCATCTCGTCGACGGGCGTTGGCTGGTGCGAAATCTGGGGTCGGAGTCGGACCCCGCGACTACCACCTGAACCTACGTCGGTGCGGGCGGGGGTGAATGGTTGCCAGCCCCGGGGTATCTATCGCGCGACGCGGCGAAGCCTCACGCTGGTCGAAGGCGTACTCCACAACCTATTCGAAGGCGCACAATGTATTTCGACTTCCGTGACAAGCCCGACCGTCTCTGTGTCAAAGAAATGGTCCACGGCTACAACATATCCAGCTGCTTGTTCGTCGCCGTCGAGCTGGAGCTCGCGGATCTGCTGGCGGGGGGCCCACTGGCGCTTGTCGATCTCGCCCGACGAAGCGGAACCGACCCCGATGCGCTGAAGCGGATCCTCCGCCTACTGATGAGCGCGGGGATCTTCGCCGTGGACGAGCAGGACACGTGCGCACTCACGCCGCGAGCCGAATTCTTGCGCAGGGACAATCCGGAATCGATCGCAAGCGAGGTGGAGCTCTTTGCCGGCGCAGAAACGTACCTGGCCTGGAGCGAGCTGCTCCAATGCGCTCGTACGGGGCGGACAGGGTTCGGCCAGTTCTTCGGCAAATCCCTCTTCGAGTACCTGGCCGAGCACCCCGACTCCGCCCAGCGCTTCCATCTGGGCTGGCACGAGATCTCGGTCCGCGCCGGTCTCGAGACCGCGGAGGCGATCGATTTCGCGGACGATCGGCACGTCATCGATGTCGGCGGTGGTTACGGCATCGTGACCGCCCAGTTGTTGCGCAAATACGATCATCTGCGGGGCACGATCTACGACTTGGAGTTCTCGCTGGCCAGGGCCGGTCACACCTTGCGGGAATACGGCGTCGAGGAGCGGTGTGGCATCGTGCCCGGCGACGGTCTGACAGAGGTGCCCGGCGGGGGTGACGTCCACCTGCTCAAGAGCGTTCTCCACACGATGAACGACGACGACTCGATACGCGTTCTCACCCATTGCGCGAACGCGCTCGAGCCCGGCGGAAGGATCCTGGTCCTGGAGCGGGTGATCAGCGAGGACGGCGGATACGTCTGGGGAAACGTGGTCGACGTCGCCATGCTGGTCATGACGGGCGGCCGGGAGCGAACCATTCAGGATTATGCGCGCCTGTACGAGCGCGCAGGTCTCGGGCTCACCGGCAGTACGCTCCTGCCCTGTGGCTTCAGCGTGATCGAGGGCCGGAAGTGAGACGGGCCGGACGAGGACGACCTCGCAACGCCGAAATCAGCGGACCTCGAGGAGCAGGTTCGGCATGGCGCACATATTGATCGTCGGCGGACATGACGAGACTTTCCGAGTGATCGACGATCTACCGGTCGAACTGTCCGTCTTTCAGAACTCCGAATCGGTCACCGTGGACCAGGCCAGGCGCGCGCACCGGCTGTGCGTATTCGACTACCGCGACCAGGCAGAGGCGCTCTGCAGGGCGCGGGCGCTGCACGAGTTCACACCCTTCGATGCCGTCGTGTCCTTCACCGAGCACGGCCTCATGCCGGCCGCCGTGATCAAAGAGGCTCTCGGCATCGCGGGGAACGCGCGGGACGCCGTCCGGTTGACCCGCGACAAGATTGCCATGCGCGAGCACCTGGCCGGCCGTGATCTCGGCGCTGTGCTGACCCGGAGCTGCAGTTCGGCGTCCGAGGTGCGGAACTTCCTTCTCGCAGTGGGCGGCCCGATCGTCGTCAAGCCCGCTGGAGGCGCCGGCAGTTCCGGCGTCTTTCGCGTCTCGAGCCTCGACCAGGTCGAGTCCGCATTCGCCCGCTCTCGCGGCGAGTACCCCGGGCCGACCCTCGCCGAAGAGTTCATCGACGGCCCCGAATACAGCGTCGAATCCTTCACCACGGACGGCCGGCACGACATCATCGCGGTGACCGCCAAGACCACCACCGGCGCACCACGGTATATCGAAACCGGTCATCTGATGCCGGCCGCGGTCGCACCATCGGCCCTTGCCGAGCTCCGCGGTCTCGTCACCGATTTCCTCGGTTCGATCGGTCATTCCTTTGGGCCGGCCCATACGGAAGTACGTTTCGGCTCGGCCGGGCCCCGGATCATCGAGGGCAATACCCGTCCGGGAGGCGATTTCATTTGGGAGCTGGTGCTCCGTGCGATGGGTCGCGATCTGGTCCGGGAGTCGATCTGCCATCTTGCCGGACTGCCGCCGCAGTCGCGAACACCCGGGCGCGGTGCAGGCTGCGTCGCATTCTTCGCGTACGAGAACGTGGTGATCGAACGGGTGCACGGCATCGAGGCCGCGCGTCAGGCCGAGGGGATAATCCGGTTGCAGTGTTCTCTCGAACCGGGGCAACGCCTCGGTCCGCTCCGATCCTCCGCGGATCGTCAAGGTGTCATCGTCGCGGTCGGCACCGATCTCGTGGACGCCGAGCGCCGGTTGGCTGAGGCGCAGGCTCGGATCCGGGTGGAGACGAGCCCGCTCCCGCACTGACAGGGCGGG
>NZ_JBHUSF010000412.1:0-6439 GCF_042673295.1 Rhodococcus sp. NPDC057014 | reverse complement strand
CCTCTTAGGTGTGATCGGCGTCTCGACGCCGCGTGAGTGACTGACGAGCGAATGCGCGACCTGCGGTTGCCGCTCCGGTACGACCCAAGGCCCGCGTGGCCGGGAGGAGATATCCCGATGACAATCGGCGATGGAACACCTACACCTTCGGATCGGGCGGATGTCCTGATCATCGGCGCCGGCCCCTCCGGCGGTGTCGTGGCCGAGCACATGGCCCGGCACGGGTTCTCGGTGGTCTGCCTGGAGCAGGGCCGCTGGGTCAACAGCGGCGAGTTTCCTGCCGTCAAGCCGGAGTGGGAGTTGCTGGCGCAGAAGCAGTGGTACCCCGAACCGAACGTGCGCGGCAACGCCGAGGACTATCCGACGAACGTGTCCGAGTCGGACGTCTCGCCGGTGATGTTCGCGGGTGTCGGTGGCAGCACGCTGATCTACAGCGCGCACTGGATGCGCCTGCTGCCCTCCGACTTTCGGGTCAAGACCCTCAACGGTGTCGCCGACGACTGGCCGATCACCTACGAGGACCTAGCCCCGTACTACGACCGGATGGACGCCGCCGTCGGCCTCGCCGGCCTCGAGGGCGACCCGATGTACCCCGACGGCATGGTGCCGCCGCTGCCCCCGCATCCGATCGGCAAGATCGGGCGGATCGCCGCCCGCGGGATGAACAAGCTGGGCTGGCACTGGTGGCCCTCCCCCAACGCGATTGCCTCGCAGAAGCACGGTGAGTTCGCGCGCTGTGCCCGATGGGGCACCTGCGAGACCGGTTGCCCGGAGGGTGCGAAGTCGTCCTTCGATCTCACCCACTGGCCGACCGCCATCCGGCACGGTGCCCGGTTGATCACCGGCGCCCGGGTCTCCACGATCACCGTCGACGCCAAGGGTCGCGCGGACGGCGCCGTCTACGTCGACGCCGCCGGCCGCGAGCACCGGCAGAAGGCCCGGCTGGTCGTCGTCGCCGCGAACGGTATCGGCACCCCACGACTGTTGCTGCTCTCCGCGCACGGCGGCGCCCCGAACGGGCTGGCGAACTCGTCCGGTCTCGTCGGCAAGAGGCTGATGCTGCACCCGAACGCCGAGGTCACCGGCATCTATGACGAGCCGCTCGACAGCTGGCGGGGACCGGCCGGGCAGGCCATTCACTCGCTCGAGTTCTACGAAACCGACGCCTCGCGCGGCTTCGTCGGCGGCGCGAAGTGGCAGGTCATGCCCATCGGCGGGCCGCTGCGCGCGCTGTCACTGCACGACCGGCGTCCGTTCGCCGAGAAGTGGGGGCCGGCGGTGCACGACCGTATGGACGAAACGCTCGGCCGGGGCCTGCAGTGGGGCATCAACTCGCAGGACATGCCGGAGGAGAGCAACCACGTCGATCTCGACCCGACGCTCACCGACTCGAACGGCATCCCCGCTCCGCGTGTGCGATACCGGTTGTCGGAGAACACCAAGAAGCTCCTGCAGTTCAACCTCGCACGCGCCGTCGAGGCGCACGAGGCCGCCGGAGCGGTCCGCACGGTGGCCACCGACCTGTGGCCGGAGCAGCCCGGGCACCTGCTGGGCACGGCCACGATGGGCACCGATCCCGCCACGTCGGTGGTCAACGAATGGAACATCGCGCACGACGTGCCGAACCTGGCGATCGTCGACGGCAGCGTGATGCCCACCTCGGGGGCGGTCAACCCGACCGCAACCATCACGGCACTGGCGCTGCGTGCCGCCGAACACCTGACGAACAACGCACGCTGGCAGGAGATTTCCGAATGACACACCTGAGCGAGCAGGAACGGCAGACGCTCTGGCGCGTCGCCGACGTCCTCATCCCCGCCACCGCGACCCGGCCCGGCCTCCGCGACGCCGACCCCGACGGACTCTGGCTCGAACGGGCCCTGACCGCACGCTCGGACCTGGTCGGTGCGCTGCAGGCGGAGCTGGCACGACTGGAGACGGTCCCCGACCTCGAACCGGCCGTCATCGACCTGCACGAGAGCGACCGGGCGCGGTTCGAGGTGCTGGCGACCGCGGTCAGCGGCGCCTACTACCTCGTGCCCGCGGTCCGAGAGCTGATCGGCTACCCCGGTCAGCACCGCACCCCGCCGCGCCTGGAGGAGGCCGCCGAGGAACTCTCCGACGAGGTCTTCGAGGCAGCGATGAACTACCCCGGCTCCTACCGGCCGACACCTCGATAGCCCCGTCACCCCCTAGACCTGCCCGAAAAGAAAAGGACCTCACCCATGACCCTCTCCACGATCGGATCCGACCAGCGTTCGGTGCTGCACACGCTCGCCGGACGAGTGACCGGCAACTTCATCGACGGCCGTTGGACCCCGTCGGGCTCGCCCGACACCATCACGGTGCTCGACCCGTCCACCGGCCGCGAAATCGGAACGGTCCCGGCCTCGTCCGCCGCCGACGTCGACGCTGCGGTGGCCGCCGCCCGCACCGCGCAGCCCGGCTGGGCGGCCCTCACCCCCGCGGCCCGCTCGAAGTTCCTGCTCGACATCGCCACCCTGACCGAGGAACTGCTGGAAGAGATCTCGATCATCGAGGCGGTCGATGCCGGCAAGCCGATCACCGCGGTCCGGGACGAGGAACTGCCCGGGGTGATCGACGCGATGCGGTTCTTCGCCGGCGCCGCCCGCACCCTGCCAGCCCCCTCCAGTGGTGACTACCTCGAGGGTGTCTCCTCGATCATGCGCCGCGAACCGGTCGGCGTCGCCGTCGGCATCACGCCGTGGAACTACCCGCTGCTGCAGGCGGTCGCCAAGGTGTTCCCGGCCCTCGCCACCGGCAACACCTACGTCCTCAAGCCCGCCGAGACCACTCCGTACTCGACCGCGTGGCTCGCCGAGATCGTCGCCCGGGTGCTCCCGGACGGGGTGTTCAACGTGGTCTTCGGCACCGGCGCCGTCGCCGGTGACGCCCTCGCCCGGCACCCGAAGGTCGACGTGGTCTCGTTCACCGGATCCATCGAGACCGGCCGCAAGGTCGGCATCGCGGCCGCCGACGGCGTCAAGAAGGCCATCATGGAGCTCGGCGGCAACTCCCCGGTCATCGTGTTCGGCGACGCCGATCTCGAATCCGCGCTCGATGCGATCGCGATCGGCGGGCTGTACAACACCGGCCAGGAGTGCATGTCCGCAAGCCGAGTCATCGTGCACGCATCCCTGCTGGATGCAGTCGTCGACGGACTGAAGGCGCGGTGCAGCCGCGAAAAGCTCGGCGACGTCCTCGACCCCACCACCACCATCGGGCCCCTGAACTCCGCCCAGCAGCGCGACCGGGTGCTCGCCAAGATCGAGGCCCGCACCTCCGGCGCCCGCGTGGTCGCGGGCGGCGAGAACTGCGAGGGTGACGGGTTCTTCTTCCCCCCGACGATCGTGGTCGGAGTCGCCGATGACGAAGAACTGGTCCAGGAGGAAATCTTCGGCCCGGTGTTCACCGTGCAGATCTTCGAGACCGAAGAGCAGGCGATCGCGCTGGCCAACGGCACCCGGTACGGGTTGGCGTCGTCGGTGTTCACCAGCAACGTCGGTACGGCCACCCGCGTCCAGAACGCCCTGAACTTCGGCACCGTGTGGGTCAACAACCACCTGGTCTTCGCCGCGGACCTGCCCGTCAGCGGATTCGGGGCCTCGGGCATCGGCACCGAGAACGCCGAGGCCGGGCTGCTCGAGTACACCCGCCTCAAGCACGTCATGGTGGACAACCGCTGACCGGCCCGCCGCGACGCCGACCCGACCACCCTCCCCTGTCCGGAAGAAACGAAGGAATCACTGTGGCGCAACATATCTGGGACCGACCCGCGCAGTACATCGGTGGCCGCTACCGTGACGGCAAGTCCGCCGACACGTTCGACGTGCTCGACCCGTCCACCGGTCGGACCGTCGTCACCGGCGCCCTGGCGTCGACCGAGGACGTCGACGACGCCGTCACCGCCGCCACCGCCGCCCTACCGGACTGGGCCGGCGCCACCCCGGCCCACCGCTCCGAGGTGATGACCCGGTGGGCGCGGGAGCTCGACACGATCGCCGCTCAGCTTGCGACCGTGGAGTCGGCGCAGGCCGGTAAGCCGATCAAGCTGACCACCGAGTTCGACGTCCCGGGCAGCATCGACAACGTCGCCTTCTTCGCCGGCGCGGCGCGCAACCTCGAGGGCAAGGCCTCGGGCGAGTACTCGGGCGATCACACCTCGAGCATCCGCCGCGAGCCGATCGGCGTCGTCGGATCGATCGCGCCGTGGAACTACCCGCTGCAGATGGCCGCGTGGAAGATCCTGCCCGCGGTGGCCGCCGGCAACACCATCGTCCTCAAACCCGCCGAGATCACCCCGCTGACCTCGTTGCTGTTCGCCGAGGCCGCCACCCGCGCCGGAATGCCGGACGGGGTGATCAACGTGATCACCGGCAAGGGCACCACCGCCGGCCACGCACTGGTGACCCACCGCGACGTCAGCATGGTCTCGTTCACCGGCTCCACCCCGGTCGGACACAGCATCGCCGCCGCCTCGGCAGGCAAGCGGCTGCACCTGGAACTGGGCGGCAAGGCCCCGCTCGTCGTCTTCGACGACGCCGACCTCGAGGCTGCCATTCAGGGGGCGGTGGCCGCGTCGCTGATCAACACCGGCCAGGACTGCACCGCCGCGACCCGCGCCTACGTCCAGCGCCCGCTGTTCGACCAATTCGTCGACGGCGTCGCAGCAGTGATGGACACCGTCCGGCTCGGCCCCACCACCGATCCGTCCACCGATCAGGGGCCGCTCGTCTCGCGCCGCCAGCAGGAGCACGTCGCCGGGTTCGTCGACCGCGCCCGCGCCGGCGGGGCCACGGTCGTACGGGGCGGGACCATGCCGGGTGGCGACCTCGCCGACGGCTTCTATTACGAGCCCACCCTGGTCGTCGGCGCCGAACAGGACAGCGAGATCGTGCAGCAGGAGATCTTCGGCCCCGTCCTGGTCGTGCTCCCCTTCGATCACGACGACGAGGGCATCGCGCTGGCCAACGACACCCCGTTCGGTCTGGCGGCGTCGGCGTGGACCCGGGACCTGTACCGGGCGCAACGCGCCACCCGCGATATCGCCGCCGGGTGCGTGTGGGTCAACGACCACATCCCGATCATCAGCGAGATGCCGCACGGCGGATACAAGCAGTCCGGCTACGGCAAGGACATGTCGACCTACTCGCTCGACGAGTACACCAACATCAAGCATGTGATGTCGGATATCACCGGCGTCGCCCGCAAGGACTGGCACCGGACGATCTTCGGTGACCGGTAAGTCCGTCTGCCCGCCGGACACCGAAAGACAACCTCAGCGCGCGTCGGTAGCGCCGAAAGAAGAGAGCGAACAATGCGATTCAGCCGCGTACTCAATGTGGTCAACTGCCACGCCGAAGGCGAGGTCGGGAACGTCATCGTCGGGGGCATCGGCGACGTTCCCGGCCAGACGATGTTCGACAAGCGCGTCTACCTCGAGGAGAACCTCGATCAGATCCGCCAGCTGATCCTGTTCGAGCCCCGCGGTGCGGCGGTGCAGAACGCCAACATCATCCTGCCGTCCAACCACCCCGACGCCCCCCTCGGCTACGTCATCCTCGAGTCGACGGAATACCCGGCGATGTCCGGGTCGAACACCATGTGCGTGGCGACCGTGCTGCTCGAGACGGGGATGTTGCCGATGACCGAGCCGGTCACCGAGGTGGTCCTCGAGTCCCCCGCCGGCCTGATCAAGGTGCAGTGCGAATGCAAGGACGGCAAGGTCGAAAACGTTCGGCTCACCAACCAGCCGGCCTTCGTCTACCACACCCAGGTGCCCCTCGACGTCCCCGATCTGGGCAAGCTCACCGTCGACATCGCCTACGGCGGAATGACCTACGTCGTCGTCGACGCCGCCGAAGCAGGTTTCGACCTGGCGCCCTCCGAGGCCCGCGCCCTGTGCGAACTCGGCCAGCGCATCAAGAAGGCCGGCGCGCAGCAGTACGAGGTCAAGCACCCCGAAAACCCGGAGATCCCCGGCATCACCCAGACGGTCTTCACCGGGCCGCTGTCCCGGCAGACCGACGAGAGCGGCGAGTATCTGACGTCGAAGAACGCCGTCGTCGTCTCCCCCGGCCGGATCGACCGATCCCCGTGCGGCACCGGCACCTCGGCACGAGTGGCGGTCCTGCACGCCCGCGGCGACCTCGCCGTCGGCGAACGGTTCGTCCACGAATCGCTGATCGGCACCAAGTTCGACTCCCGGGTGGAGTCCGTGACCACCATCGGCGGGTACGACGCGGTCGTCCCCAGCGTCGCCGGACGGGCCTGGATCACCGGCACCACCCAGCTCGGACTCGACCCCAGCGATCCCTTCCCGAACGGATACACCCTGGGCGACACCTGGCTCACTGCGCTCTGAACAAACACAACACAGAACACCGAACGAGACTGCACGCCCCCCACATGTGGGGGG
>NZ_JBHUSF010000411.1:0-6478 GCF_042673295.1 Rhodococcus sp. NPDC057014 | reverse complement strand
ACGTCGCGTTCCACGACTCGACCACCAACCCCCGCTCAGCCGCGCCCAGAACCTCCACATCCCCCACCGCGATGTCCGGATCCCCGGCGATCGTCGCGAGGATCCGGGCCAGGCGGTCGGCGAGCGCGGTGACGGTGACCCGGTCGAGGATCGCCGGCTGGTAGCGCAGACTCAGCCGCAGTCGCGGTTCGACGATCGTGAGCAGCGTGACCGGGTAGTGCGTGGCGTCTCGGGCATCGAGACCGGTTACCCGCACGCCACCGATGTCGGTGCTCTCGTCCAGTCCGGACGTGTCGATCGGGTACGACTCGAACACCGACAGCGTGTCGAACAGGTTGCCCAGACCCACCAGCGACTGAATGTCGCCGAGGCCGAGGTGATGGTGGTCGAGCAGGGCCGTCTGCTCGTCCTGCAGGCGGGCGAGCAGTACCGCGATGCTCTCGTCCGGGTCCAGCCGCACGCGCACCGGCACCGTGTTGATGAACAGTCCCAGCATGTTCTCGACACCGGACAGTTGCGGCGGACGTCCGGACACGGTGGCCCCGAACACCACGTCGTCACGGGAGACCAACCGGGACAACAGCACACCCCACGCGGCCTGGATCACCGTGTTCATCGTGACACGCGCGCGTTCGGCCGTTGTCGCGAGCCCGTCGAGAATCCCGGAGGGCAGGTCGACGTCGAGTTCGTGGGGCACACCGTAGAGCGCCGCGGACGCGTGCGGCGCGACCAGCGTCGGCTCCTCGACACCGTCGAGTGCTCGTTCCCAGGCCAGGGCCGACGCTTCCGTGTCCCGGCTCGCGACCCATTCCAGGTACGTGCGGTACGAGGGCGGCTCCGGCAGTCCGGCCGGGTCGCCGCCGGAGGCGTAGCGGACCAGTAGTTCCCGCACCAGCAGCGGCATCGACCAGCCGTCGAGGACGATGTGGTGGTTCGTGATCGACAGGACGAAACTGCTTGGAGCGGTGTGGAACAGCGTCAGGCGGAGCAGAGGTGGCCGGGCGAGATCGAATCGGGCACTGCGGTCCTCGTCGAGCAGTCGCGCAAGTTCCGACTCGGTTCCGGCGATGGTGAGATCGACCTCCCTCCACGGCACCTCCACCGCGGCGAGAACGATCTGCGCGGGTACCCCGTCGTCGTAGACGAACGCGGTGCGCAGATTCGCGTGGCGAGCCAGTAGTCCTGCGGCGGCCGCCCGCAGGCGCATCGTGTCGACCTCGCCCTCGAAATCGATCCGCAGTTGGGCCGTGTAGACGTCCATCGACTCCGCTGCCAGCGAGGCATGGAACAGGAACCCCGACTGCAGCGGCGACAGCGGCCACACGTCCTGCAGTGTCGGGAACCGCCCCTCCCAGCGGTCGATCTGCTGCTGGTTCGCCGGGACCAGCGGAAGGTCGGACGGTGTCAGCCCGCCCGCGTCCCGTCGTGCCGTGTGCGCGGCGAGACCCTCCAGGGCACGGCGCCACAGTTCCGCGAACGCCGCGACCTCGGTCTCGGGGAGGACACCGGTCGGGAACGCGAACGACGCCCGTAGCCGGGGCCCGTCGGGGGTGTCGGAGACGAAGGCGTTGATGTCGATCACGGACGCGACGGGCATGTCGCGGTTTCTGGTGCCGCCGAGTGTGCTCTCCACCGGCAGCCAGTCGTCGCCTCCGCCGGAGAGAGTCACCCGCCCGAGATAATTGAAACTGACCTGCGGAGAGCGGAATCCGCGGAGCGACTTCGACGTCTCGTCGTCCAGGTAGCGGAGCAGTCCGAAGCCGATGCCGTGGTCCGGGATCGCGAGCAACTGTTCCTTGACGGTCTTGACCGCCTGCCCCGCCGCGGCGCCGCCAGCCAGCGCGTCGTCGACATCGAGTCCGGTGAGATCCAATCGCGCCGGATACACGGTGGTGAACCATCCGACGGTGCGGGAGAGGTCCGCGCCCGGGACGATCTGCTCCTCGCGGCCGTGGCCTTCGAGGGTGAGCAGCGCGTCTGACACGGCGGCGCCGCGTTCCCGTCGCCAGGCGATCAGTGCCAGGGCGACCGCGGTGAGCAACCCGTCGCCCACAGTCCCGTGGAATGCCTCGGGCAGTGTGGTGAGCAGGGCATGGGTCACCGCCGACGGCACGTCGACCGTGACGGTGCCGACGGTCGCGTCCACATCGATCGCGGGATCCAGCGGGCGCGAACCGATCAGCGGATCGGGGCCGTCGAGGATCTTCTCCCACGACGCGAGTTCACCCGTCCTGGTCCGCGCGGCCTCGGCCAGTCCGTGCGACCAGCGTCGCATCGACGTTCCGATTGCCGGCAACGACGGTGTGAGACCGGCCTGGAGTCGGCCGGCCGCCGACGCGAGGTCGGCCACGAGAATCCGCCAGGAGACACCGTCGACCACCAGGTGGTGCACCACCACGAGCAGTCGCCCGACGTCGTCCGGGACGTCGAACCAGACCACCCGCACCATGCGGGCGGCGGCCGGGTCCAGGTGGTCCGCCGCGGCATCGAGTTCGGCGCCGGCGAGTGCGGTGAAGTCTTCGCCCCGCACCGCGTCGACTGGCACCCGGCGGACGTCCGCCGGTACCGAACCCGCAGGCAGCACGTCCATGCCGTCCGCGGACACACGCGCCCGGAGCATGTCGTGCCGGTCCAGTACCGCCTCGACGGCGCCGACGAGCATCTCGTGAGTGAGACCGTCGGGGGCCGCCAGCAGCAATGCCTGCGAGAACCTGTCGAGCCGTCCGCCGCTGCGCTCGAACATCCAGCGCGCGACGGGTGTCAGCGGCAGGGGGCCGACGCCACCGCCCGACAACTCGCCGAGAGCGACCCTGCCGTCGCGGTCGAATCGAGCGGCAGCGGCGAGGCCGGAGATGGTTCGGTGGTCGAATACGTCTCGGGGAGAGAGGATCACACCGGCCGCCCGGGCTCGGGCCACCAACTGGATGGACAGGATGCTGTCGCCGCCGAGGGCGAAGAACGAATCGTCCGCGCCGACCGAATCGAGTCCGAGCACGTTCTCGAACAGTCCGGCGAGAAGTTCCTCGGTCTCGGTCTGCGGCGGCCGGCTTCCGGATCCGGTGAAGTCGGGTGCCGGAAGCGCTGTGCGGTCGAGCTTTCCGTGGACCGTCAGGGGAAGGGAGTCGAGTACCACCAGTGCGGCCGGGACCATGTACGACGCCAACCGGCCGGCGACGAAGTCGAGGACTGCCCGCGAATCGATCGTCGCACCGGATTCGGGCACCACGTACCCGATCAGCCGGTCGCCTCCGCCGTCGGCGTTCCACACGCTCGCCGCCGCGTGGGCGACGGAGTCGTGGGTGAGCAGCGTCGACTCGACCTCGCCGAGTTCGATCCGGAAGCCCCGAATTTTCACCTGGGAATCGGTCCGCCCGAGGTACTCCAACTGGCCGTCGGGAAGCCAGCGCGCCCGGTCCCCGGTGCGGTACATCCGGCTTCCCGGCACTCCGAACGGATCGGCGACGAAACGTTCGGCGGTGAGCGGGTACCGCCGGCGGTATCCGCGCGCGAGGGCGGGACCTGCGAGATACAACTCGCCCGCGACACCGGCAGGTACCGGGTGCAGTCGTGAGTCCAGCACGGTCTCGGCGAAACCGAGGGTGGGTGTGCCGATGGTGACCGGTTCGCCCGGCACCAGTTGGTCGCTGATACTCGACACGACTGTCGCCTCGGTCGGCCCGTACGCGTTGAACATGCGCCTGCCCGGCGCCCACCGGGCGACCAGTTCGGGCGGACACGCCTCACCGCCGGTCACGACACACTCGAGGGCGGTCAGACCCGCGGGGTCGACCGACGCGAGCGCCGCCGGAGTGACGAAGCAGTGCGTGACCCGCTCGGTTTCGAGCAACTGCGCCAGTTCGGCGCCGCCGTATACGGACGGTGGTGCGATCACCATCGTCGCTGCCGCGCCGATCGCCAGCAGCAGTTCGAGGACGGACGCATCGAAACTCGGTGACGCGAAGTGCAGGGTCCGGGATTCGGGCGTCGTGCCGAACGTCTCCCTCTCCTGTGCCGCGAAGGCGGCGAGACCGCGGTGGGTGGTGATCACGCCCTTGGGTGTGCCCGTCGACCCCGACGTGTAGATGAGGTACGCCGGATTGTCGGCCCGGATGGGCGCGATCCGGTCGTCGTCGGTGATCGCCGACGCCGGATGGTGCGATAGATCGTCCTCGATGCCGGGGGCGTCCAGCACCAGCCACGGCACCCCGTCGGGCAGTGCGCCACGCTGCGCGGACCCGGTCAGCCCGCACACGGCGCCGGAGTCGGTGAGCATGTACTCGATCCGCGCCGGCGGGTGATTCGGGTCCACGGGGAGGAACGCCGCCCCCGATTTCGCGATCGCCCAGACGGCCAATACGGACTCGACGGACCGCGGGATGCACAGCGCGACCACCGACTCGGGTCCGATACCGCGTTCGATCAGCATGCGGGCCAGCCGGTTCGAACGCTGGTCGAGTTCTGCGTACCGCACCGAACTCCCGGCGAAGATCAGCGCCGTGGCCTCCGGATCGTGCGCGACCGCGTCGGCCATCAGGTTCGGCAGCGTCCGCGGCGCGACGGCCGCACCCCCCGGCACCGGGGTGAGCAGGGCGCGCTCCAAAGATCCGAGGATATCGACGTCGCCGACCAGGGCGCCGGGGTCGGCGGTGACCGCCGCGAGGATGCGCACGAGTCGTTCCGCGAACCCGATCACCGTGTCCTCGTCGAAGAGGTCGGTCGCGTAGCCGAGTCCCGCGACGATGCCTGCCGGGTTGCCGTGTTCGTCGAACTGCTCGGCCAGGGTCCATTGCAGATCGAAGTTGGCGGTGTCGATCTCGTAGTCGATGTTCCGGACCTGCAGGTCCGGCAGTTCCAGTGTGGGACGCTCGATGTCCTGGAACTCGAGCATCACCTGGAACAGCGGCGCGTACGCCGTCACCCGGGACGGGCTCAGTACCTCCACCACCCGCTCGAACGGAACCTCCGCGTGCGTGAAGGCACCCAGATCGGTTTCCCGGACGCGACCGAGGAATTCGGCGAAGGTGTCGCCGCCGTCGACGTGGGTGCGCAGGACGAGGGTGTTGACGAACATGCCGACCACGTCGTCGAGTTCGCGTTCGCCGCGACCTGCGATCGGCGTCCCGACGGCAATGTCGTCCGCGCCGCTCACGCGTGCGAGCACGACCGCCAGCGCGGCATGCAACGTCATGTATACCGTGGTGGTGTGTTCCCGCGCCAGCCTCGCGACACCCGCATGAATGTCCGGGTCGATCACGAACTCGACGTGACCGCCGCGAAGGGACCGGACGGCGGGCCGGGGACGGTCGGTGGGCAGCTCCAGCAGTTCGGGCAGGTCCGACAGCGTGGTGGTCCAATAGGCGAGCTGCCGCGAGATGGGCGACTTCTCATCGGATTCCGATCCCAGCCACTCCCGCTGCCACAGCGCGTAGTCGGCGTATTGCACGTCCAGGGGCGCCCAGTCCGGGGCGGACCCAATCGCTCGGGACGCATACGCGGCCATGACGTCCCGGGCCAGCGGTGCCATCGAGAAGCCGTCGGCGGCGATGTGATGCACCACCACCGCGAGCACGTGCACGTTGTCGTCGAGCCGGAACAGTCGCGCGCGCAGCGGCAATTCCGTGGTGACGTCGAATCCGGCGGACAGCAGTGTCAGTGATTGTTCGCGGAGGTCCACTTCACTCGACACACTGACCGGAGTGAGGTCGGGTACCGCACTCGCCGCGGGCAGGATCACCTGGCGGGGGCCGTCGTCGGCGAGGGGAAAGACGGTGCGCACGGCCTCGTGTCGTTCGATGACGTCGGCGACCGCCGTCTGGAGCGCCGACACGTCGAGCCGGCCCTCGAGTCTCAGCGCGAACGCGACGTTGTAGGCGGAGGAGGAGGTGTCGAACTGGTTGACGAACCACATGCGCTGCTGGGCCGGCGACACGGGAACTTGCGCGGTGCCCTCCCTCGGTTTCAGCGGGGGGCGGGCCTCGAGCCCGTCCTGCGACTCGGCCAGCAGGGCCAGACCCGCGACGGTGGGGGCGTCGAACACGTCGCGTAGTCCGATGCGGTCCCCGACGACCGCATTGATCCGGGCCACCAATCGGGTGGCGATCAGCGAGTTCCCACCGAGGTCGAAGAAGTTGTCGTGTGCGCCCACCCTGTCGAGTCCCAGCAGGTCGGCGCAGACGGCGGCCACGATCTCCTCGATGGGAGTACGAGGTGCCACGAAACCTTCGGCCATGCTGCCGAAGTCGGGTGTCGGCAACGCCTTCCGATCGAGTTTGCCGTTCACCGTCACCGGCAACTCGGGCAACACCACCACCACCGACGGCACCATGAACCCCGGCAACACCGCCGCCGCCGACTCCCGCACCACCCGCTCGTCCACCACCATCCCGGCCACCGGCACCACATACCCCGCCAGATACTCCCCCGCCACCCCATCACCACGCAGCACCACCACCGCCTGCGCCACCTCCACCCGGCGCAG
>NZ_JBHUSF010000410.1:0-6576 GCF_042673295.1 Rhodococcus sp. NPDC057014 | reverse complement strand
GTTGACGAGTTTCCGGACTCGTCAACCACGCACGGGCGCGCAGCGCGACGAGAGGAAGTGACACATGACCCGCGAACCGAAGCAGGACCGCAGCCGGGTCACGCGTGGGCACCTCCTCGAGGTCACCATCGACTGCCTCGCGGAACTGGGCTGGGGTGCCACCACGGTGAGCCTCGTCGCCCAGCGCGCCGGTGTGTCCCGTGGTGCCACCCAGCATCATTTCCCCACTCGTGAAGACCTCATCACCGCGGCGCTCGAGGTCATGTTCGACGCCCGGATGGAGCAGGCCCGTCGCGAGGCCACCGACCTGCCTGCCGGCGAGGGACGCACCGAGGCGGTGGTGTCGCGCCTCGTCGACTACTACACGGGCACCCTCTTCAAGGCGGCGCTGCAGGTGTGGACGGCCGCCGCCGCCGACCCCGAACTGCGAGCCCGGATCGTGCCGCTCGAGGAACGCTTCGGGCGGGTCGCGCACCGCACCGCCGTCGAACACCTCGGGTTCGACGACACCGATCCGGTGGCGCACCGGCTCGTCCAGGCCACGCTCGATCTCGCCCGCGGACTCGGCCTGGCCGACGTGCTCACGGACGACTCCAAACGACGGGCGGAGATCGTGCGGCAATGGGCCGCGCAGTTGGATGCGGCCCTCCCGACCAGAGCGTCGCGGGGCCTCGACGCGGCCGTTCTCGACTGACCGGGCAAAGATCGCGGGGATCGGTAGAGTCACCGACCATGGGCCGGAAATGGGGAGCGCTCGTCCTGATCGCCGTCGCGGCCGGTCTGGCCGGCTGTGGGGGAGACGGAGACGACGCAGGCACCGCACCCGCGGCACAGCAACTCCCGCAGGTGACCGATCCGGGCCCGTTCTTCGGCCAGTGCGGCTCGGTCACCGACGAGGAAGTGGCGAAGGCGTTCGGGATGCCGCCTTTCACCGGGGTGACGCGCAATTCCGTCGGCTGCGAGTGGGAGACCGCGGGAATAGGTGGTCCCAGCGTGACGTTCTCGTGGTACCGCGGCAGTCCCATCGGCCGCGAGCGGGCGGGGTCCGAGCTGATCGGCAGGCCGGCCACCGACATCGACATCGAGGGGCATCCCGGTTTCATCGCGTCGTCCGAAGGAATTCTGTGTGAACTCGGTGTGGAGTTCGGCGGGGACTTCGTGCACTGGTCGGTGATGTACGCGGACGCGCGGCCCGCGGCGGATCCGTGCACGGTGGCGCGGGATCTCGCCGAACTCAGCGTGTCGAGGGCCAAGTGAGCGGGGGAGTGATGAGCAGCGGGGCGTGGCGCGCGGTGCGGGTGGTGGTTGCGGCCGCCGCGGTCGGGTCGATCGCCGGGTGCGGATCGTCGATCGAGGGCTCACCCCGGGCGGAGGGGGCGTCCTCGTCCGGTGACACGGAACAGTTCACGGCCCTGCTCGAGGAGTGCAACGCGGTCGCCGACGAACAGATCGCGCAGACCGTCGGCGCCGATGCCATCGAACGGGGCTTCTTCGGCGCGATCTGCCGGTGGGACGCGGTCGGTGCCAACGGTCCCGTGAAGGTGACGTTCAACTGGTTCGAGACGGGATCCCTCGACACGGAGAAGTCGACCGGCGAGAAGTTGGGCTACACGGTGGAGTCCTCGACCGTTCAGGGTCGGCGGGCCGTCGTGATGCGGCCCCCGAACGATCCGGGGGCATGCGGCGTGACGGTCGGATCACCCTCCGCGGGCGTCGTCGGCTGGTGGGTACAGTTCCAGACCGGGGCGGCAGACCCGTGCACGGCGGCATCGACGCTTGCGGATCTGACGCTCAATCTGAGTAGTTGATGTGCCCGTGTCCGTACCGACAGCGTCATGTAGTGCCCCACATCGCAGGTCAGCCCTTACCACCGCCAGCCCACTTTGACCTTCCGGCGCGCCGCCGGGTATCGTTGTGGGTCGTGTCCGGCATGCCCGGGCCGGTTTGTGTGCCTAGCGAGGTATTGCCGTGCGCGCGTTCGTGCAGATTTCTGCATGGAACGAGCATCCGGCTGCCTGTGTGGGGGTATGCGACACACCCGACCTCGGGTGCAGCTCGAGGTGCGGGTGAGGGGCAGCAGCTCTCTTGCCCCAACTGCTAGATCCCTAATTTCAGAACAGCCAAGGTTGCTTGTCCAGAGCAGTCTGTTCAACACGAAGAAAGCCGGTAAATGCCAACCATCAACCAGCTGGTCCGCAAGGGCCGCCGCGACAAGACCGCGAAGGTCAAGACGGCAGCCCTCAAGGGCAGCCCGCAGCGTCGTGGCGTGTGCACCCGCGTGTACACCACCACCCCGAAGAAGCCGAACTCGGCGCTCCGTAAGGTCGCGCGTGTGCGCTTGACCAGCTCCGTCGAGGTCACCGCTTACATCCCGGGCGAGGGCCACAACCTGCAGGAGCACTCGATGGTGCTCGTCCGCGGTGGTCGTGTGAAGGACCTCCCCGGTGTGCGCTACAAGATCATCCGCGGCTCCCTCGACACCCAGGGTGTCAAGGGCCGCAAGCAGGCCCGCAGCCGCTACGGCGCCAAGAAGGAGAAGAGCTAATGCCACGTAAGGGCCCCGCTCCGAAGCGTCCGCTCATCAACGACCCGGTCTACGGTTCGCCCCTGGTGACGCAGCTCGTCAACAAGATTCTCCTGGACGGCAAGAAGTCCACCGCCGAGCGCATCGTCTACGAAGCACTCGAGCAGGCGCGCGAGAAGACCGGCACGGATCCGGTCGTCACCCTCAAGCGCGCACTGGACAACGTCAAGCCTGCCCTCGAGGTTCGCAGCCGCCGTGTCGGTGGCGCCACCTACCAGGTGCCGGTCGAGGTCCGTCCGGGCCGCTCCACCACCCTCGCGCTCCGCTGGCTGGTGACCTTCTCCCGGCAGCGTCGTGAGAAGACCATGGTCGAGCGTCTCGCCAACGAGCTCCTCGACGCCAGCAACGGCCTGGGTGCCGCTGTGAAGCGTCGTGAGGACACTCACAAGATGGCCGAAGCCAACAAGGCATTCGCCCACTACCGCTGGTGACGTCACGTCGGAGCAGTCACCTACCGTGACTGCTCCGGCGTCGTCGCACGTCGGGCCCCTACCGGGGACCGGCTGATCTACAACTCGAGACAATGGCCCCGCTGGTGGAACACCGGGGAGGCCGACACCCGATACACGAGCTACGAGCGGGGAAGAATCCTGTGGCACAGGAAGTGCTGACCGACCTGAACAAGGTCCGCAACATCGGCATCATGGCGCACATCGATGCCGGCAAGACCACGACCACCGAGCGCATCCTGTTCTACACCGGTGTCAACTACAAGATCGGTGAGACGCACGACGGTGCCTCGACCACGGACTGGATGGAACAGGAGAAGGAACGCGGCATCACGATCACCTCTGCCGCGGTGACCTGCTTCTGGAACAACAACCAGATCAACATCATCGACACGCCGGGCCACGTCGACTTCACCGTCGAGGTGGAGCGTTCGCTCCGCGTGCTCGACGGCGCCGTTGCCGTGTTCGACGGCAAGGAGGGCGTCGAGCCCCAGTCGGAGCAGGTGTGGCGTCAGGCCGCCAAGTACGACGTTCCGCGCATCTGTTTCGTCAACAAGATGGACAAGATGGGCGCGGACTTCTACTTCACGGTCCAGACCATCATCGACCGTCTCGGCGCGAAGCCGCTCGTCCTGCAGTTGCCGATCGGCGCCGAGGACGACTTCGACGGTGTCGTCGACCTGGTCGAGATGAAGGCTGTCACCTGGCGTGGCACGGTCGCCATCGGCGCCGAGCCCACCATCGAGGAGATCCCGGCCGATCTGGCCGACAAGGCTGCCGAGTACCGCGAGAAACTGCTCGAGACGGTTGCCGAGTCCGACGAAAAGCTCATGGAGAAGTACTTCGCCGGCGAGGAACTCAGCGTCGAGGAGATCAAGGGCGCCATCCGCAAGATGACGGTCAACTCCGAGCTGTACCCGGTTCTGTGCGGTTCCGCGTTCAAGAACAAGGGTGTTCAGCCCATGCTCGACGCGGTCATCGACTACCTGCCGAACCCGCTGGACATCGGCGAGGTCCAGGGTCACGCCCTCGGCAACGAAGAGGACATCCTCACGCGTAAGCCGAGCAAGGAAGAGCCGTTCTCGGCTCTGGCCTTCAAGATCGCTGCGCACCCGTTCTTCGGCAAGCTGACGTTCGTCCGCGTGTACTCCGGCCGGATCGATCCGGGCGCCCAGGTCATGAACGCGACCAAGGGCAAGAAGGAGCGCATCGGAAAGCTCTTCCAGATGCACGCCAACAAGGAGAACCCGGTCGACGAGGCCGTGGCCGGCCACATCTACGCCATGATCGGTCTGAAGGACACCACCACCGGTGACACCCTCTGCGATCAGAGCAACCCGATCGTGCTCGAGTCCATGAGCTTCCCGGACCCGGTCATCCAGGTCTCGATCGAGCCCAAGACAAAGTCCGACCAGGAGAAGCTGGGCACCGCGATCCAGAAGCTCGCCGAAGAGGACCCGACGTTCTCCGTCGAACTCGACGACGAGACCGGCCAGACCGTCATCGGCGGCATGGGCGAGCTCCACCTCGACATCCTCGTCGACCGTATGCGTCGCGAGTTCAAGGTCGAGGCGAACGTCGGTAAGCCGCAGGTCGCGTACCGCGAGACCATCACCAAGAAGGTCGAGAAGCACGAGTTCACCCACAAGAAGCAGACCGGTGGTTCGGGTCAGTTCGCCAAGGTGATCATCGCGCTCGAGCCCTTCATCGGTGAGGACGGCGCCACCTACGAGTTCGAGAACAAGGTCTCCGGTGGCCGCGTTCCGCGTGAGTACATCCCCTCCGTGGACGCCGGTGCGCAGGACGCCATGCAGTACGGCGTTCTCGCCGGCTACCCGCTGGTGAACATGAAGCTGACGCTGCTCGACGGTGCGTACCACGACGTCGACTCGTCGGAAATGGCCTTCAAGGTTGCCGGTTCGCAGGCGCTGAAGGAAGCCGCCCGCAAGGCCGGCCCGGTCATTCTCGAGCCGCTCATGGCTGTCGAGGTCACGACACCCGAGGAGTACATGGGTGACGTGATCGGCGACCTGAACTCCCGCCGTGGCCAGATCCAGGCCATGGAGGAACGCAGTGGTGCCCGTGTCGTGAAGGCGCTGGTTCCGCTCTCGGAGATGTTTGGTTACATCGGTGATCTGCGGTCGAAGACCCAGGGCCGGGCGAACTTCTCCATGGTGTTCGATTCCTACGCAGAGGTTCCCGCGAACGTCTCGAAGGAAATCATCGCCAAGGCGACCGGCGAGTAACCTCGGTTCCAGCCGGCCGAAGCACGACACAGTAATAACAACCGCACTGCTGCATACCGCAAGCATCAATCAGTCCAGGAGGACACACAGTGGCGAAGGCGAAGTTCGAGCGGACGAAGCCGCACGTGAACATCGGCACCATCGGTCACGTCGACCACGGCAAGACCACGCTGACCGCGGCCATCACCAAGGTTCTGCACGACGCGTACCCGGATCTCAACGAGGCCTCGGCCTTCGACGAGATCGACAAGGCTCCTGAGGAGAAGGCTCGCGGTATCACGATCAACATCTCGCATGTTGAGTACCAGACCGAGAAGCGCCACTACGCGCACGTCGACGCTCCCGGTCACGCCGACTACATCAAGAACATGATCACCGGTGCGGCGCAGATGGACGGCGCCATCCTCGTGGTCGCGGCCACCGACGGCCCGATGCCCCAGACGCGTGAGCACGTGCTGCTCGCCCGCCAGGTCGGCGTGCCGTACATCCTCGTCGCCCTGAACAAGGCCGACATGGTGGACGACGACGAGATCATCGAGCTCGTCGAGATGGAGGTCCGTGAGCTCCTCGCTGCGCAGGAGTTCGACGAGGAAGCTCCGGTCGTCAAGGTCTCCGCACTCAAGGCGCTCGAGGGCGACCCGGAGTGGACCAAGAACATCCTCGAGCTCATGGCTGCGGTCGACGAGTCCATCCCGGACCCGGTCCGCGAGACCGAGAAGCCCTTCCTCATGCCCGTCGAGGACGTCTTCACGATCACCGGTCGTGGCACCGTCGTCACCGGTCGTATCGAGCGTGGCGTGATCAACGTCAACGAGGATGTCGAGATCGTCGGCATCAAGGAAACCAAGACCAAGACCACGGTCACGGGTATCGAGATGTTCCGCAAGCTCCTCGACTCGGGCCAGGCCGGTGACAACGTCGGTCTGCTGGTTCGTGGTATCAAGCGCGAAGATGTCGAGCGTGGACAGGTTGTCGTCAAGCCCGGCACCACCACCCCGCACACCGAGTTCGAGGGCCAGGCGTACATCCTGTCCAAGGACGAGGGCGGCCGCCACACGCCGTTCTTCAACAACTACCGTCCGCAGTTCTACTTCCGTACCACGGACGTGACGGGCGTTGTGACGCTGCCCGAGGGCACCGAGATGGTCATGCCCGGTGACAACACCGAGATGTCCGTCAAGCTGATCCAGCCCGTCGCCATGGACGAGGGCCTGCGCTTCGCGATCCGCGAAGGCGGCCGTACGGTCGGCGCCGGCAAGGTCACGAAGATCAACAAGTGATCTAGCTTCACCAACGC
>NZ_JBHUSF010000409.1:0-6616 GCF_042673295.1 Rhodococcus sp. NPDC057014 | reverse complement strand
CGGTCGGCGAACTCATCGACGAGGTCAAGAACACCGCCCTCGCCGAGGGCGCCGAGGAGATCTTCTATCCCGGCGAACTCGAAGACCGCGCCGAGCACCGCAACCTCGACGCCGGCGGCGTCGTACTGCCCGACCAGACCCGCACGGACCTCGAAACCCTCGGCGCCCAGGTCGGGATCACCGCGGACTTCTGACGCACGCGCGATACCGATAGCGGATCGGCCTGGCCATCGGGTGCGAGCGCATCAATCCAAGACCGACGCGAGCCGGGGGAGTTCGCGTAGTGCGTTCTCGCGCTCGATCAGGACACGATCGCCGGCACTGAACGTCTCGCTGAGTTCGGGTTGTGGGTCCCCAGAACCTGTGAGGGTGGTCGCGCTGAACGGCCAGTCGCTGCCGAAGACGATGCGTTCTTTCTGCCCGACCGCGAGGACGCTGCGCATTGCGGAGGGGGCCGGGCTCAGTGCGGTGTCGTAATAGAAGTTGTTGATGTGTTTGGCGACGTCGAGGATCGACGGCTTGGGTGTTCCGGCGGGCCAGATATCGCCGAGGGGAGTTTGTGACGCGATCCCGATCCGGTGGGCGAGGAAGGGAAGAGTGCCACCGGCGTGAGCTAGCTGGAATCGGATACTCGGGTAGCGGGCGAGGGTGCCGCCGGCGATGAGGAGCGTCGCCGCGCGAGTGGTGTCGAAAGTAAATTCTTCGAGGAAGTCAGGCAGGGGAAGTTCAGGTTTCGCGTCGGCGGGAATTGCCGCGGGGTGGACGAACACATATGCCGAACGGGCATTGAGGGCGAGCATCAATGGTTCGAATCGGGGATCGCCGAGGTAGGCTCCGTCGTAGGCCGAGAGTAAGACAACGCCGTCGAGGTGGAGGGTGTCGAGCGCGTACTCGAGTTCCCGGAGCGCGGTGGGGATGTCGTGCATCGGTAGAACGGCGAGGCCGCCGAATCGGGTGGGATACTGCGTGAACAGATCGGCGGCGTAGGTGTTGCAGTAGCGCGCCATCTCTGCCGCTTCTGTGCCGGAGAGGAATTCGACCCCGGGGTCCGACACCGACAGTGCCTGCGCCTGGATTCCGTAGCGGTCCATGAAGTCTATTGCCGATTCGGGGGACCAGTCGGGGGTGGGGTATCCACCGATGGTGAAGTGTCCATGCGCCAGGAGCGATGCGCGATACTCGGGAGGAAGGAAGTGCACGTGCATGTCGATGCGGTAGGTCCCGGTGGGGGCCGCTTCTCGGCGGTGCGCGGCGGGCCCGGCCGCTGCAACGGCGGGGGGAGCGATGGCGGCGGCCGCGCCTGCGGCGGCAACACCACCGAGGAGCCTGCGGCGGCTCAGCAGTGTTTCATTGGTCTTAGGCGGTTGTTCTGTCACAGTTTCCTTCTCGAATGTGTGTGGCCTCGGCCGGTGGTGGGTGACCGGTTTGTTCAGTCGTCTTGGATGCCGGTGCCGCTGAGGGCCGGGACGGTGTCCTCGCGTCGGACCACGGACCTGGCGCCGAGCTTGAATTGGGCGAGTTTGTCGATGATCGTCTGACCGACAGGTGTGTGCCCCCAGATGCTGATGCCCTGGTGGGTGGTGGGTTCCCAGGTGTCTTCATCGATGGTAATCGGGTTCCAGCCGACCTCCCATTCGAAACCGGAGGGAGTCATGGCGTAGTAGGACAGCTCGCGGTCGTTGGTGTGCTGCCCGACGCCGAGGGCCATGTCGAAGCCCAGTTCTTTCACGCGCAGATAGGAATTGGTCATGTCGTCGAGTTCGGCGACTTGGATGTTGAGGTGCTGCACGCGGGTGCGGATCGGGTTGACGGGCAGCTTCTGCACGGCGGCGATCGCCACGGAATGGTGGCGTTCGTTGACCCGGAGAAACCGGATCTTGAGCTTCACGCCACTGATGGTCTCGTCGATGTAGTCGGTGAGGCGAGCGTCGAAGACGGTGTCGTAGTAGCCGCGAACCTGGTGCGGCTTCTTCGAGGTGAGCGCGACGTGGCCCATGCCCGCGTCGCCGGTGACGAATCCGGTGGTGTGCATGTGGAGGGGCATCGGCCCGGTGTGGGCCTTGGTGTAGATCTCCTGGGTCAGCCCGTTGGGTCCGGGGAACCGCAGCAGCCGTTCGACACCGCGCAGAGCGGCTTCTTCCTCGGTGCCCCAGGTGACGGGAACCCCGTGCCCGGTCACCCGCGCCACGATCCGATCGAAGGAGGTGTGGTCGTCGAGGTGCCAGCCCAGTGCGGTGACGTCCTCGGCGGGACCACGCCTGAGCAGGAAGCGGCATTCGTTCTCGTCGAGCCGGAAACGCATCGCGTCGGAGGTGAAGTCGTCGAGGTGCATTCCGATCGCGTCCCTGCCGAAACGCCGCCAGTCGGCGAACTTCTCGGTCTCGACGACGATGTAGCCGAGGTGAACGTTTCCGAACACGGACGGTGACGTCACAGAGTGAGGCATGGTCGACTCCTCGTCGAGGGGATGGTCAGGCGCCCAGGAAGCGGCGGGTGATCTCGTTGAACAGGTCGGCGCGTTCCCACTGCACCCAGTGCCCGGTCTCGGACGTCACCACCAGTTCGCAGTGCGGCATCGTCTCGACCAGCATCCGACCGCCACTGGGTTTGTTGACCTTGTCCCGGGCGCCCCACACGACCAGGGTGGGTGTCTGCAGTGTGGACAGCCGCTTGTCGCGGGTGAAGTCCATCCGCCACAGGGTCCGCAGCGCGTGGGGGCCGGACGGGCGCCGCAGAGGCGGGTCGGCGACGACGTCCGGGTCGATGCTCGACTCGTAGCGGGTGTCGACCATCTCCTCGGGGACGGCGCTGCCGTCGAACACCAGGTACTCGCGGATGAACGTCGCGAGCTTGTCGCGGGACGGGCCGGATCCGCCGTAGTAGGACAGCAGGTTCTGCAAACCCGGGGTGGGGAGTCCGCGGGTGGTGCCGATGCCGCCGGGACCCATCAGCACCATGCGGTCGACGCGCTCCGGGGTGTCGAGTGCCAGGCGCAGTGCGCAGGCGCCGCCGTAGGAGTTGCCGACGAGATGCGCCCGCTCGATGTCGAGCCGGTCGAGGAGCCCGCGGATCGAGTCTGCGAGGTATCCGAACGGATCGTTCTGGTCGATGCCTTTGGTGGAGCGACCGTAGCCGGGCAGGTCCGGAACGACGACCCGGAAATGCTTCGCGAGTTCGTCGATGTTGCGGGAGTAGTTCGATACTCCCGACGCTCCGGGGCCACCGCCGTGCAGCAGGAGAACGGTAGGGCCCTCACCGGCTTCGGCGACGAAGATGTCCTTGCCGTTCACCTGGTAGGTGGTGGTCGTCATGGATTCGGTGTTCACGGGGCAGTCCTCGGGTTGATGGATGGGCGTGGTCGGGAGCTGACGGTGAGTCCGGCGGGCGGCGGCGGCAGCGGGTCTCGGGGGACTTCGGCCGCGTAGACGAAGGCGTCGGGCCGCAGCGCCAGGGCGGTGACGCCCTTCTTCCGCATCCAGTCGATGAGAAGTCCGTCGGTGTCGACCACCGCGTTCGGTCCGGGCGGCGCGCCGGCCGGTTTCACCTCTATGAGGGGAACGCCCACCGTGCGCCACGGGCGCCACTCTCGGGCCGGACCGAGGTGCACGATCGCCCACTGCCCACCGATCACGTCGTCGAGGCGTTCCCGGTTGCCTTCCTCGTCGAGAACCCACGGCTGCGGAATCTGCCACCCGACCGCCGTGTTCGCCGAGTTCGCGAGGAAACCCGCGGGGTAGCGCGCGTCGGGAATCCAACGGCTGTCGCGCAGCCACTCGGGGAAGCCGGGAACCTTCATCGCGGCGCGAAAGAAGTGATTGCGCAGCGCCGCAACGGCGGGCCGGCGTTCGGTGATGAGCCGGCCGGTCTTGACCGCCCGATTGGTCACTTCCCGCACATGCGGCATGCGCTCGGTCTGATAGGAGTCGAGGACCGATTCGGGCAGCGAACCGGACAGCACGGCACCGAGTTTCCAGCAGAGGTTCGCTGCGTCGCGCACCCCGGCCGACATGCCCTGCCCGATCCACGGCGGCATGGCGTGGGCGGCGTCGCCGGCGAGAAACACGCGGCCGACCCGCCACCGGTCGGCGAAGCGCACGTGGTGGCTGTAGACGACGGCGCGCAGGATCTTCACGTCGTTGCTCGTGATGCCCTGGTTGTGGAGTATCCGCCAGATCGCGGCGTCGGTGACCAGTTCCTTCTCGTCCTCGCCGTCGCGGACGGGGAACTCCCAGCGGTGGTGGCCGAGCGGTGTCGGGCAGTCGACGGTCGGCCGGGCGGGGTTGCAGTGGAAGCGGAGTCGGTCGTGGCCGTCCCATTCGCGGATCACCTCGGTGTCGATGACCACCCACCGCTCGCCGTACGTCTTGCCCTCGTAACCGATGCCGAGCTGGGTACGGGTCGGACTCGAACCACCGTCCGCGGCGATCACATACGACGCGCGGACGCGCTTGAACACATCGTGTCGAAGGTCGGCGAGCATCAATTCGACGTCCGTGCCGGTCTGGAGAACGCGCAGACACTCGTGCTCGAGGAGTATCTCCACGTTGGGGAAGCGATCGACCCCGTCACGCAAGACTTGTTCGACCGCAGGCTGGTAGATGAATTGCTGCGGCGGATGCCCCGACCCGCGTGAAATAGGCTTCATCTCGGCGAACGACGTGCCGTCCGCGTCGACGAAGGCAACCGGTTTGTCCGCGAGCATGTCCGCGGTGAGGCGATCCGCCAAACCGACGTGCTGCCAGATCCGCAGCACTTCCTCGTCGGTGGAGATGGCGCGAGCGCGGGAATAGATGTCCGAGTCCCGTTCGACGACAAGCACTCTGAGGCCCATATGGCCGAGGATGTTGGCGGCCGTCACGCCGGTGGGGCCGTAGCCGATGACGGCGACGTCATAGGTCGGTTGGTCGGTCACGTCGAGACCTCTCGTGGGGTCGATGGTGGCTGAAGGGCCGGAAGGGCCGGAGCCGAGCGTGGGGTTGTTCCCGTAGTGATCACTACAGTAAGGTGGGAGCAGGTGAGAGTCAACACACCGCGAACCCGAGGAGGAGATCGTGACCGACGAGACGAAGCCCCGTCGTCGCCGCGCCAACGGTGAGGAATCACGCCTGAAAATCCTCGACGCGGCCGTGGAAGTGGCCACCGAACGCGGATACGACGGCACCAGCATTGCGCTGGTCAGCAAGAAGAGCGGACTGCCCGCGAGTTCGATCTACTGGCATTTCAAGGACAAAGACGAACTGATCGCCGCTGTCATCGAGCGCAGCTTCGGAACCTGGCTCACCGCGTGGTCCGTGCCGGACGGAGACAGCCCGCGCGAGCGACTCTCGGCCCTGGCGTCGCAGGTCGCCAAGGCGCTGCTGGACTCACCGGACTTTCTACGACTCGGTCTGATGCTCACCCTCGAGCACAGACCCGTCGAAGCGAAAGCCCGGACAGTGTTCCTCGCGGTGCGGGAGGACGCACAGCGCCGCATCGCCCAGACGATACGTGAGTTCGCCCCTGACCTGGCAGAGCATTCGATCCAGCTGCTGACCACGTATTCGATGGCCGCGGCGGACGGGCTGTTCATCGCCAAGGAAATCGGCGGCGACAGCATCGACCTTCTCGAATTGTTCGAACTGCACGCGCACCTCCTGTACGACGCGGCGGTTCGCCTGACCGCATCGGAAGGAACCACCTGAGCCTCGCCGGCGCCTACGCCGTTGAGCAGGTCAAGACTAGGACCACCATGATTCCCCAACGTGGCGCGGCCGCATCCGGGTCCGGTGTCGTTCCCGGTGGGACACCGCCGCGCCCCGGTGCGGGCGAGGTGTCGGTGTTCGGGTCGGTGGGGTCTGCGGGTGCCATGGGTGGTCGAGTACCAACCCGCGCTTTCGGCTACGCGGGCACGTCGGCTTGTGGCTCGCGGTCGTGCGAAGTCCGTTGACATGTGTTGGAAGGCATTCCCAGCGAACGCAGATACAGCATTTCGGGGCGATGGGCAACCGGGATCGAACCGGACCCGTCCGGGATGACGGTGCGGGACCAGCTGTCGCAGATCCAGCCAGCTCACAGACGAGACGAAGCAGCGAGCCCCGTCCGAGGTACGACCTCGTCGAACGCCTCACCGATCAGGTGAAGGCACTCGCCCAAACCGAGATCCGTCACGGAATCGTCGAGATGCAGGACGAGGGCATTCGGTTTGGTGTCGGTTGGACTCGTTCGGGACTGTTACGGCATCCCACCGACAACACCGCCACGAGGGAACCAACATCGATTGTGCGTTGTGCAGTCGGTGTCACCCGGTGGGCTGCGGGCCTGCCGAGTCGGCATCGGCGGGGTCGGTCATCAGCCGGGTGATTTCGTCACGATCCGCCGGCCCGGGCAGCCCCCAGTCCTGCCGGTAGCCGTACAGCTCACCGAGGGTGACCGACCGCCGGTTGCCGTCCGCCACCTCGACATCCGCCGACGTGATCAGTCCGGGATGCGCGACACCGCACGCCTCGGCCACCTTGAACACATCCCGACGCAGCGCGCGCACGTAGTTCGCCGCGCGCACCGACTTCGACTCGACGTCCAGTCCGCGTTCGAGCCAGGCGTTCTGGGTGGCGACGCCGGTGGGACAGCGGTCGGTATG
>NZ_JBHUSF010000408.1:0-6651 GCF_042673295.1 Rhodococcus sp. NPDC057014 | reverse complement strand
CCTGGGGGCCGCCCGCGCCCTTGCTCCGCGAGACGTCGCCCACCCCCGATTCCCCCTGTTTGTGGTGGGGCGCCCCGCCCACGGCCGCCTCGTGCACGGCCGGGTGTTCGTAGAGTGTGTCCTCGACCTCGCGGGGCCACACCTTGTAGCCGGACACGTTGATCTGGTCCTTGAGCCGGTCGACGAGGTACACCCACCCGGAATCGTCGACGATCGCGACGTCCCCGGTGCGCAACCGTCCGCCGGGCAGGGTGTCCCGGGAGGCGGTGGGGTTGCGCCAGTAGCCCGAAACCACCTGTGGTCCGGCGATTTCCAGTTCGCCGGCAGTGTGGGGTGCAACGGGGTCGCCATTCGGGTCGACGACCCGGAGGTCGACCCGCGGGAGCGGGAGACCGATGGACAGTGAGCCACTCGACGGGTCGACCGGTGCCCGCTGTCCGGGTGGCACCGCGATCACTCCGGCGGTGGTCTCGGTCATCCCGTACGCATTGTGGATGTACTTGCCGAACCTGGCCTCGAACTTCTCCACGGTCGCAGGCGGGATGGGCGCACCACCCGAGTAGAGGGTCTTCACCGAGGCGAAGTGGTCCGCGCTCACACCCGGCACCTCGGAGAGCGCGTTGAACACGGTGATCGAGCCGATCGTGTACGTCACCCGGTGCTCCACGAACGTCTCCAGCGCGACGGCCGCGCTGAACCGATTCGCGAACACGAGCACACAGTCCCGGATCAGGGCCACACCGGCATTGAGCACGGCGCCGGTGATGTGGAACAGGGGAGCGACCGCGAACACGACGTCCCCGTCGACGACCCCGGCGCAGTCGCCGAAGTCGAGTGCGGTGGCCAGCACGTTCGCGTGGGAGTTGAGCGCACCCTTGGGTGGGCCGGTGGTCCCGGAGGTGTAGGTGAGCAGGGCGAGGTCGCCTCCGCCGACTTCGACCCGTGGTGGTCGCTGTCCGCGGAAGCGCTCGAGCAGGTCGACGAGGTCGCCGTCCGCTGCCGGAGTGGCCCGCGCGGTGGCTTCGAACACTCGCGGATCGTTGCGGGTCTGGAAGTCGAGGGAGCTGGTGCTGATCGAGAATCGCACGCTGCTGTCGCGCAGCGTCTCGGCCGTCGCCGCGGCGGTCGCGTCCTCGCAGATGATGCCGATCGGTTCGGCGTCGTCGACGAGGCGGCGGAGTTCGTGTCCGCGGTACATCGGATTGAGCACGAGCGCCGCTGCGCCGACCTTCCACAGCGCCAGCAGGGCGAGCGCGTACTGCGGCACATTCTGCAGGTAGATGCCCACCCGGTCGCCTCGCCCGACACCCCGCTCGTCCAGCGCGACGGCGAGGGCGTCCGACAGATCGTCGACCTCGCGCGCCGTCAGGACGGCATCGAAGTAGGCGACGGCCGGGTGGTCGGGATACGCCTCCACCCGCGATCGCCAGGCGTCGAGAGCGGTCGCTACTGCTGGTTCCCGGCTTCCGTCGTTGTGCAACGTCGACGACACGCACGTCCCCTTTCTCCGGCTCCGATCCGAACGGGATGTCCGAATTCGAGCGGCCGACCGATCACTCGCTCGGTCAGTGTGGGCAAGTGTTGTGCGTCACACGTCGTGTGTCAAGTCGGCCCTGCGGGGAGTCACTGTCCGGCCATGATCTCACCGACCGTTGCGGCTCATATTTCCGTCTGGCAATATGAGGTCATGAGCGCCTACGCCGCACTGGCCGAGCCGCACCGAAGGCAGATACTCGACCTGCTGCGTGAGGGTGAGCGGCCCGCCGGAGAACTGGTCGAACGCATCGCGCTCAGTCAGCCCGGCGTGTCCAAGCATCTCAAGGTGCTGCGCGAGGCCGGGCTCGTCGTGGTGCGCGCGGACGGTAAGCACCGTCTGTATGCGCTGCGCCCGGAACCCCTCGCTGAGGTCGACCACTGGCTGGAGCCGTACCGCGCTTTCTGGTCGAGCCGCCTCGATGCACTCGAACGACACCTGGAGGAGAACCCATGACCGACGGAACCCTGGAGACGATCGACGGCCGCCCGGCGCTGCGCTTCGAGCGCACGCTCACCCATTCGGTCGAGCGCGTGTGGCGGGCGGTCAGCGAACCGGCAGAACTCGAGCGCTGGTTTCCCGCCGCCGCGGACTGGACGCCGGCCGCGGGGGAGACGTTCGAGGCATACGGCGCGACCGGAGAGGTGACCGAGGTCGACGCGCCGCATCGGCTCGCGTGGACCTACGGCGACGAGCGGTACAGCTTCGACCTGGCGGCAGAGGGCGACGGCTGTCGCCTGACCTTCACGCACGTGTTCGGTGACCGCGCGATCGCGGCGCAGACCGCAGCCGGCTGGGAGACCTATTTCGCGCGGCTCGAGCCGCATCTCGCCGGCGGGTACCTCTCCGAAGCGGAGGCGCACGGGTCGTGGGACCAGTGGGAGGAAATTCACGAACGCTACGCCGAGCGCTTCGGCGTCGATCCGACGCCCGGGCGGCGCTTTCTGGAGGCTCAGCGCGCCGGGCAGTGACCCCTTCGGGTCGTTTCGCGTGCGGTCGGATCAGCGTGTCACGTCGAGTGCGTCGACGTCGACGCCTGCCGCAGGAAGCAGGTGGTAGAACGCGCGCTCACAGAGGTCGATCATCTCGGTGCGTTCCATGCTCGGCTCGTCGAGCCACGACAGCACGACCTCCTCCATGAACGCCTGCCAGCCCGAGATCGCGGCGTCGAGCGCGGGTGTCGTCGGCACGCCGAACTCGGCCAGTGACACGCCGATCCACCGGGTGAACGTCCGCCGCATGCCCCGGTAGATCTGCCGCATCCTCTCGTCGCCGCTACCGGCCATCCCCATGACCGCGAGGTAGATGGTCGGGTGTTCGATCACCGCGTCCGCGAACGTTTCGACGCCCGCCCGGAGTTGTCCGTGCACCGGGAGCGTCGCGTCGGGTGTCATCCGCCGCTGCAGTTCGGACGCCGAGGCTTCGAGGACGGCGTTCCGAAAGCCCTGCTTGTTCTTGAAGTAGTGGAACAGCAGTGGCGCGGACACACCTGCGTCGGCGGCCACCTGGTCCATCGACAGGTCGTCGAACGACACCGTGTCGAGAAGTCGGACGGCCACGTCGAGGATCTGCGCGCGCCGATCTTCCGGAGAGCGGGGTGCGGCGGCCACCCCTGCACTCTATTGACGAACCCCCGGGCCGTCCATTGACTTTTACTCAACCGCATACGTAACCTCGGGTAACACATACCGAGTGTGAGGAGCGCGACAATGCCGGATTTCGATGTGGTCGTCAATGGTGGGCTGTGGTTCGACGGAACCGGATCCGCGCCGCTGCGCCGCAATCTCGGCATCCGCGACGGGGTCGTCGTCCGGGCATCGGCACGCCCGCTGCCCGTCGGCCCCGGCACCGAGGTCGTCGACGCCGCAGGCAAGTGGGTGCTCCCCGGGTTCGTCGATGTGCACACCCACTACGACGCGGAGGTGCTCGTCAGCCCCGGCTTGCCGGAGTCGGTACGACACGGCGTGACCACCGTCGTCCTCGGAAACTGCTCCCTGTCCACCGTGTACTCGACGCCGCGCGAGTGCGCCGACCTGTTCAGCCGGGTCGAGGCGGTGCCGCACGACTCCGTGCTCAGGATCCTGGAGGAGAACAAGATCTGGCAGAGCCCTGCGGAGTACGTCGAGGCACTCGAGTCGCTGCCGCTCGGCCCCAACGTCGCCGGGTTCATCGGGCACTCCGACATCCGCACCCACGTCCTCGGCCTCGGCCGGGGCACCGACAAGCGGATCGAGCCGACCGCGCCCGAACTCGAGCGGATGGGCGCGATGCTCACCGACGCCGTGGACGCCGGCTTCCTCGGCCTCTCCTCCATGACGAACGCGCTCGACAAGATCGACGGCGACGAATACCGTTCCCGCTCACTGCCGTCCACGTACGCGCGGTGGAAGGAGTTCCGCTTCCTCAATCGCATCCTGCGCGAGCGCGGCAAGATCCTGCAGAGTGCGCCCACGATCAACCTGCACCCCAACATTGCCGGATTCTTCGCGGAGAGTTCAGGCTTCGGGCGGCGCAAGCCACTCAAGACGTCGCTGCTGTCGGCTGCGGACTCGAAGGCCTACCCGCCGATCGTGTACTTCATGCTTGCCGCGGCGCCGCTGCTGAACCGCTTCGCCAAGACCGATTTCAAGTGGCAGCACCTGCCGGTGCCGTTCACCGTCTACGCCGACGGCATCGACCTCGTCGTGTTCGAGGAGTTCGGCGCAGGCGCGGCGGCACTCCACCTCGAGGATCAGGTGGAGCGAAACGCCCTGCTGCAGGACGAGTCCTACCGACGCCGGTTCCGCAAGGACTACGACAACAAGTTCAGCCCCCGCATCTGGCACCGCAACTTCTACGACGCGGAAATCGTCGGGTGCCCGGACGAGACGCTGATCGGCAAGACGTTCGGCGCCGTGGGCGACCTTCGCGGTGTGCACCCGGTCGACGCGTACCTCGATCTCGTCGTGAAATACGGCACCGACCTGCGGTGGCGGACCACCATCGCGAACCATCGACCCAGGTTCGCGAAGAAGCTCGCGGCCAGTTCCGGGGTGCAGATGGGATTCGGCGACGCCGGCGCCCACCTGCGCAACATGGCGTTCTACAACTATCCGATCCGGTTGCTGAAGAAGGTCAAGGACGTGCAGTCCGACCGCAAGCCGTTCCTGACCGTCGAGCGGGCTGTTCACCGGCTGACGGGCGAGCTGGCCGACTGGTACGGCATTGACGCAGGCCACCTCCGCGAAGGTGACCGCGCCGATCTGGTCGTCGTCGACCCGGCGGGTCTCGACGCCACGGTGGACGGATTGTTCGAGGCGGAGGTCCCCGAGTACGGCGGGTTGCGGCGGATGGTGAACCGCAGTGACGGCGCCGCGGTCGCGACGGTGATCAACGGCAGGCTCGTCTACCGCGACGGCGAATTCACCGGCGGATTCGGGGTCACCAGGACGGGACGCTTCCTCCGCGCCGGCGAGTCGGCCGCAGACCGCAGCGAGCGTGAGACGATCGACGGATGAGTCGCACGGAGCGGATCGGCACGTTCACCCGCGACGGACTGGTGTTCGATGTCCGCGACGAGGGTCCGATCGACGGCACACCGGTGGTGCTGTTGCACGGATTTCCGCAGGACTCGCGGTCGTGGGACGCGTTGGCGCCGCTGCTGCACCGGCGCGGGTTCCGGACCCTGGCCCCGGACCAGCGCGGCTATTCGCCCGGTGCCAGGCCCCGCGCCCGACGGGCGTACCGCAGCACGGAACTGATCGCGGACGTCGTCGCGCTCATCGACCGGGCAGGCCTCGGCCCGGCGCACGTGGTCGGACACGATTGGGGCGCGGCGGTCGCCTGGGGTGTCGCCGCCGAACGCCCGGACCGGGTCCGCACGCTCACGGCGCTGTCGGTGCCGCACCCGGCGGCGTTCGTGCGGGCGATGCTCACCAGCCGTCAGATCCTGAAGTCCTGGTACATGTTCGCGTTCCAGCTGCCGTGGATCCCGGAGCGGGTGCTCACCCCGGACGGCTTCGGCTACCGGGCCCTGGTCGCCAGCGGCCAGTCGCCGGACGACGCGAAGCGCGACCTCGAGCCCATGCGCGACCGGACGCGCGCCCGGGGCGCCCTGAACTGGTATCGCGCGATGCCGTTCACCGCGCCCCGATCTGCCTCCCGGAAGGTCCGGGTGCCCACACTTTTCGTGTGGAGCGACGGCGACACGGCGATCGGGCCGGTGGGCCCGGAGCTGACCAACCGATTCGTCGACGCCCCGTACACGTACGAGGTGCTCCGCGGCGTGAGCCACTGGATCCCGGACGAGGCGGCCGAGCGCGTCGACGAACTACTCGGCAAGCACCTGCTCGATCAGTCGTGACGCCGATCGATCCGTCCGCGCCACGTCGCCGGTGACCAAGCGGTCGAGGAGGATTCCCCGCAGTCCGGACACCGCGACCGTCGCATTCTCGCGGGCGTCCTGAGCAGTGGTTCCGCATCGGACCATCGCGTCGGCGACGGCGTCGATCAGCGTGTGGATGGCCGATGTGGCGAAGTCGGCGAACGGGCCCCGCTGCACGCTCGCCACCCCCATCACCTGCAACAGAATCTTCGTGCTGACAGACGACTCGCCCTGTGTGGTCGACGTCCACAACTCCGCGAGGCCTGCACGCAGCCCGTCCCGGTCCGTGACGCCGGAGAACAGGGACGAGAACCCAGGATGCTGCGTCGCCAGCGCCTGGACCAGCAGCTCCTCCTTGGTGCCGAAGTAGTAGATGAGCATGCGTGAACTGGTGCCCAGCGCGGCGGCGAGCGGCCGGAGCGACAGGTCCGCGAGTCCGTGTTCGGCGATGTAGCGGATGACGTCGGCGAGGAGCTGCGCACGCTTGGCGTGGTCGAGGGGGCGGGCCATTCGGTTGACTGTAGCGGACGGTACAGGTATTCATGACGACATGACTGTAACGACTGCTTCAGAAACGCGGAAGCTCGGGCGGCCAGTGGTGGTCACGGGATTCGCCGCCGCCACGTCGATCGCGGACGACGCCGACGGAACGTGGGAAGGGTTGTTGCGCAACCAGTCCGGAATCGGCTCGCTCGACGAGCCGTTCGTCGACGACTACGACCTTCCCGTCCGGATCGGCGGCAAACTCACGGCG
>NZ_JBHUSF010000407.1:0-6715 GCF_042673295.1 Rhodococcus sp. NPDC057014 | reverse complement strand
GTCACCGACGCATCCGGGGAGAACTGCTTCATGTAGTCGGTGAACAACGGCGCATCCCGCTGCTCGAACCGCGTGGTCGTCGAGTTCGGCAACAACATGAACACCTTCTCCCCGCTGCCCCCGGACCCACCATTCCCGCACCCGGCGAGAACCATGGCTGCAGTTGACACTGCTACGCCGAATGCGAGAGTACGTTTCCTCATTCGAGTGCTCCTGATCTGAAGGGCATTGGCTTCGTCGCGATACCTCGGTCGACGGTCCGGAGCCTGATGCAATCCTTTGCATATGTGCTATCGAGAAGTCTCGCCCATCCGACTGGTGAGTGTCAAGCGTCACACCATGGTCGTGTGTGCGCAGCAGTCACAGCGCACGGTCGAGTGCGTGCAGCGCGATTTTCAATCTCGCGGGTGTTGCACTCGCCGATGCCGTCAGCGGTGCGGCTCTTCACCCCACTCGCCTTGAGCGCCCGAACAGATCTTGTCGACCGCCGAATCGACGACCGGCGTGCATTTCGCTTGCCTCGAAGGACGAAACGCACGCTGGTCATCGGTGACAGGAGTGCGGATAGCCAGTACCCGAACGGCTTTCGCGAACCCGTTACAGGGCTTTGAGTTCCTCGGTGACCTCGGAGACCGACTTCTTCGCGTCCCCGAACAGCATCGAGGTGGTGTCGGCGAAGAACAACGGGTTGTCGATGCCGGCGAATCCGGAGTTCATCGACCGCTTCAGCACGATCACCGACTTCGACTGATCCACATTCAAAATGGGCATCCCGTGAATCGGGCTGGACGGATCGTTGCGGGCGGCCGGGTTGGTGACATCGTTCGCGCCGATCACCAGGGTGACATCGGTCCGCGAGAACTCGTCGTTGATGTCGTCCATTTCCTTCATCGCGTCGTACTCGACGTCGGCCTCGGCCAGCAGGACGTTCATGTGCCCGGGCATCCGCCCCGCCACCGGGTGGATGGCGTACTTGACCTCGACACCCTTCGACTCGAGCAGCTTGGCCATGTCCTTGACCGCGTGCTGAGCCTGCGCCACCGCCAACCCGTACCCGGGAACGACGATGACCTGGTTGGCGTACGCCATCTGGATCGCCGCGTCCGCCGCCGACGTCGCCTTCGCCGTCTTCGCGGTGCCGTCGCCGACCGCCGCCGCGGCGCCGCCGCCACCGAACCCGCCGGCCACGATCGCCGGGATGGACCGGTTCATCGCCTTCGCCATCAGGTTCGTCAGGATCGAACCCGACGCCCCGACGATCATCCCGGCCACGATCATCGCCTGATTATTGAGCGCCAGACCCGCCGCCGCGGCGGACAGACCGGTGAGCGCGTTGAGCAGGGAGATGACGACGGGCATGTCGGCGCCGCCGATCGGCAGCACCACCATCAACCCGAGCACCGCTGCCAGCAGCAGCACCCCGACGATCCACCACTGGCTGGTGGGTGCGGTCGGGTCGATCGCCTTGATCCCGATGATCACCGCCAGTGCGACGGCCCCGATCAGCAGCACCGCATTGAGGGGTTGCTGCAGCTTGCCGATGCCGATCGGCCGCCCGGGGAGGGTTTCCTGCAGCTTCAGGAACGCGATCACGCTGCCCCAGAACGACACCGACCCGATGATCGCCGCGAACAGCGACGCGATGACGATGTGCACCGTCGGCGACTCACCATGGGAGAAGGCGGTGAACCCGTCCGAGTCCAGGAACTCCGCATACGCGATCAACGCGACGGTGCCACCGCCGACACCGTTGAACAGCGCCACCAGCTGCGGCATCGCGGTCATCTTCGTCCGCAATGCCGGCGGCACACCCAGGACGACACCGATCACCAGACCGGACACGATCAGCACCCAGTTGGAGGTGTCCCGGATCGAGATCAGGGTGGCGACCACGGCCACACCCATGCCGACCGCGGCGATCTGGTTACCGCGGACCGCGGTCTTCGGGCCGGTCAGACCCATCAGACCGTAGATGAACATCGAGAACGCCACGATGTAGAGCACGTTGACGAGGTACTCCATTACCGGTCCCCACCCTTCTCAGACACAGCAGCAGGGGCGGCCGGCTTGGACTTGAACATCGCCAGCATCCGGTCGGTGACCACGAAACCACCGACCACGTTGATCGTTCCGAAGACCAGGGCGACGAACAGGATCACCTGCAGCCCCCACGGGGGGTTGTCGACCTTGCCGAGCACCACCAGGGCGCCGAGCACCACGATGCCGTGGATGGCGTTCGTGCCCGACATCAGCGGGGTGTGCAACGTGTTCGGGACCTTGGAGATCACCGCGAACCCCACGAACCCGGACAACACCAGGATCGCGATGTTCGCCAACAATTCGGTATACATCTAGGAGCCTGCCTGGTCGATTGCGTTCTCGTGGAACATGGCCGGGTCGAAGAGCGGGCCGACCAACGTGAGTTCGGCGTTCGCGAGAAGTTCGGTGAGGTATCTGCGCATCTGCGCGATGAGTGATTGCATGTGTGTCTCCTGGCGTGGGCAGGGTGACCGGGCTATGAGGAAGTGTGGGTGACACAGGACGCGGCGAGGACCTCGTCCGAGAAATCGGGGGCCAGCGCCCCGTCGACGAGCATCAGCTCCAGCAACGCGGAGATGTTCTTCGAGTACAGCTCGGAGGCGTGCTCGGGCATGGATGCGGGCAGGTTCAGCGGCGAGCAGATCGTCACCCCGTGCTTGATCACGGTCTGACCGGGTTCGGTGAGTTCGCAGTTACCGCCGGTCTCGCCGGCCAGGTCGACCACCACCGAGCCGGGTTTCATGCCCTCCACCGCGGCGGCGGTCACCAACCGCGGTGCCGGGCGGCCCGGGACCAGGGCGGTGGTGATCACCACGTCGAAACCCTTGATCGCGTCCTCGAGCGCCTGCTGCTGGGCCGCCCGTTCCGCCTCGGTCAGCTCGCGGGCGTAGCCGCCCTCACCGGCGGCGTCGATCCCGAGATCGAGCCACTGCGCACCGACGGAGCGGACCTGGTCCGCGACCTCGGGGCGCACGTCGTAGCCGGTGGCCCGGCCGCCGAGACGCTTCGCCGTGGCGAGCGCCTGCAGGCCGGCGACCCCGACCCCGAGGACCAGCACCGTGGCCGGCTTGACGGTGCCCGCGGCGGTGGTGAGCATCGGGAAGAACCGGGTCGACTCGGACGCCGCGAGCAGCACCGATTTGTAGCCGGAGACGTTCGCCTGCGACGAGAGCGCGTCCATCACCTGGGCGCGGGAGATCCGCGGGATCGCCTCCACCGCGAACGCCGCCACCCCGGCCGCCTTCAGCGCGGCGACCTGGTTGTCCTGGTTGCGGGGGGTGAGGAACCCGATCAGGGTCTGCCCGGCATGCAACCGGCCCACCTCCTCGTCCGACGGCGGCGCGACCTTCACGATCACCTCCGCCGACCACGAATCCCCGATCGTCGCGCCGGCTTCCTTATAGGCTTCGTCCGGGATCAGCGCGCCCAACCCGGCACCCGACTCGACCACCACGTCGACGCCCTTCGCGATCAACGACGCCACAACCTTCGGCACCAACGCCACCCGACGCTCACCATCGGTCGACTCCCGAGGAACGCCGATACGCACCGAGGACCGGTTTGCTGTCACGGTTGTCCTCCTCTTTCTGCTGTCGTTGACTGCCTGCATGTACTGCTCGAGATATGCGCTCGGGGCGCGGGTTTCTGTGTCCCACGCCCCGACCGGGTTTCCGGCTCAAGAGCCCCCTCGAGCCGAGTTGTGTATGCCGGTCGACGATTCGTCTGCCCGGCTCTCCCACTTTCGGGAGGATGGTGCGGTCAGTACTGGTTGGCGACGAAGAGTTCCTGGGCGGGGAACAGGGTGAGCACCTGAGGGCCGTTGGCGGTAACGACGACCTCCTCTTCGATTCGTGCCGCGGAGAATCCGTCGCTGGCCGGGCAGTAGGTCTCAAGTGCGAACACCATGCCTTCCTGCAGCTCGACCGGCTCCTTCATGCTGTTGAGGCGGGAGATGATGGGCCGTTCGTGCAGGCCGAGGCCGAGGCCGTGGCCGAACTGCAGACCAAAGGCAGCGAGTTCGTTATCGAACCCGAATTCCTCTGCCTTGGGCCACACTTCGGCGACCTGGGCGGTGCTCACGCCCGGCTTGATCATTTCGATGGAGGCATCCATCCATTCACGGGCCTTGGTGTAGGCGTCGCGCTGGCTGGGGGTCGAGCTGCCCACACCGAAAGTGCGGTAGTAGCAGGTGCGGTAGCCGTTGTAGCTGTGGATAATGTCGAAGAATGCCTGGTCGCCGGGACGGATCAGGCGGTCGGTGAAGTTGTGCGGGTGCGGGTTGCACCGTTCACCGGAGATCGCATTGATCGCCTCGACCTGGTCCGATCCCATTTCGTAGAGGCGCTTGCTGGCGTGCGCAACGATCTGGTTTTCCCGGATACCGGGCTTGAGGATCTCGACGATGTCCTGGTACACCCCGTCCACCATCGCCGCAGCCTGCGACAACAGCATGATCTCGTCCTGAGACTTGATCTGGCGAGCATCGAGCATCAGTTGCTGGCAGTCGACCACCTTGAGCCCCTGGCGCTGCATCTCGAACAGGAACGGCGGCTCCACGATGTCCATACCCACAGGCAGGTCCGCCACGCCGGCGTCCTCGAGCAGGCCCTTGATCTCGCGAACAGCGGTTTCCATCAAGCCGGCCGAGGGAGCAACGCCGCCGCGGAGCCCGAGCATGCCGGGACGGCAGTTATCGTCCGGCAGCCAGTTCGAATACAGCTGGTGGTGCCGCACTGCCGACCCGAAGTCCCACAGGTACGGCGCATCCTCCGACCGCGTCAGCAAGGCGTAGCGCGACATCTTGTCGCCGAGCGCGCCGCCGATCCAGGTCTGCGTGGTGTACCGGATGTTGTAGAAGTCGAACAGCAGAAACGCACCGCATTCGCTGGCGTCCAGCGACGCCTTCGCCCGGGCGAGGCGGTAGTCGCGGAGGCGAGCGAAGTCCACTCGCTCTTCGTAGTCGACACTCATGTGTCCAGGTGCTGCGAGAGGTCGCGTCTGTATCGTCATCGGATACCTTCCTGATGCGTCGCGGGAGTCGACGGTCGATCGGGCGGCGGAGCGCCGCGTTCTTGTGAAACTGTTGGGCTGTCAGCGGAAGTCGTAGCTGTGCATCGCTTGTCCCTGCGTCGGCCCCGCTGGACCGTCACCACGCCGCCGAGACCGCGATCCTCGAAGACCCATTCCTGTTCGCGGTTCTGGCCAGTCCGGTTACGAAGTCCCAGCACGATCCTATTGCAATCCTTTGCAATGACAGCATGCACGGAGCCCTCGGCCAGTGTCAAGCGTCACCCGGAGAAAGGTGTGTGAACTGCGTGGGAGCCGAAGGACCGATCAGGTCGCACGCGCCGACGGCCGTCGGCTGATCAGCATGCTGGCTTCCTGCGAGGCGTCACCACCTTCGGTGAGATGCGCCTGTCCAGCAGGCAATTCGCGGCCGTGGTGGGCCATCGCCTGCGCGTAGAGGCGGCCGGCGCGGTACGACGAGCGGACGAGCGGTCCGGCCATGACGCCGGCGAACCCGATCTCCTCGGCGGCCTGGGAGTGTTCGACGAACTCTTCGGGCTTGACCCACCGCTCGACGGGGTGATGCCGGGGGGAGGGGCGCAGGTACTGGGTGATGGTGAGAATGTCGCAGCCGGCGGCGTGCAGGTCTTCCATCGCCTGGTGGACCTCCTCGGGGGTCTCGCCCATGCCGAGGATCAGGTTGGACTTGGTGATCAGCCCGGCCTCGCGGGCGGCGGTGATCACGCCGAGGGAGCGTTCGTACCGGAACGCGGGCCGGATCCGCTTGAAGATCCGGGGCACGGTCTCGAGGTTGTGGGCGAGGACCTCGGGGCGGGAGTCGAACACCTCGGCGAGCAGCTCCGGCTTGCCGTTGAAATCGGGGATGAGGTTCTCGACGCCGGTGCCGGGGTTCAGAGCGTGGATCTGGCGGACGGTTTCGGCGTAGAGCCAGGCGCCGCCGTCGGGGAGGTCGTCGCGGGCGACGCCGGTGATGGTGGAGTACCGCAGTCCCATCGCCTGCACGGATTCGGCGACGCGGCGCGGTTCGTCGCGGTCGAGGTCGGTGGGTTTGCCGGTGTCGATCTGGCAGAAGTCGCAACGGCGGGTGCACTGCTGGCCGCCGATGAGGAACGTCGCCTCGCGGTCTTCCCAGCATTCGTAGATGTTGGGGCAGCCGGCTTCTTCGCAGACGGTGTGCAAACCCTCGCGTTGGACCAGGCCCTTCAGTTCCGAGTACTCGGGCCCCATCCGCGCGCGGGTACGGATCCAGTTCGGTTTGCGTTCGATCGGAGTCTCCGCGTTTCGGACCTCGAGGCGCAGCAACTTGCGTCCGTCCGGGGTGATCGTCATGCGATATCGCTTCGTCGGGGTCGGATTGGTCAGAAGTTGATCATGTGCCCGGCGAGGCCGTGGATGGCCTCCTGCAGGGCCTCGGACAGCGTGGGGTGCGTGTGCACGTTCCGAGCCAGCTCGCCCACCGTGAGGTCCCACTTCTGCGCGAGGGTCAGCTCGGGCAGCAGCTCGGAGACGTCGGGTCCGATCAGGTGGCCGCCGATCAGCTCACCGTACTTCGTGTCGGCGATCAGCTTGACGAAGCCGGTGGCATCGCCGAGGCCGTGCGCCTTGCCGTTGGCGGCGAACGGGAACGTCGCGACCTTGACGTCGTAGC
>NZ_JBHUSF010000406.1:0-6739 GCF_042673295.1 Rhodococcus sp. NPDC057014 | reverse complement strand
CAGCAGGTCCGCATGCGCCCGCAGGTCCCCGGGTGCGCCGAGCGCCCGGTCCACCGACAGCCCGCTCACCAGGGCGGCGATGTCACCATGCGTGATCACCTCCACGGTGCCGTCCGCGACCCCGGTCGCATCGTCGGCGACCTCGACGTCGGCCGGGACGATGCCGTAGACATACATACCGGTCGTTTGCTTCGTCTGCTCCGAGGTGGCCATCACCGGTCACCGCGAGTCGATTTGCGCGAGACTCGTTCCCGCTCCGGTTCTTCCTCTTCCTCCCCGCCCCCGAAGAGGCCGCCGAGCTTGTCGCCCGCCGATTCGAGCGCACCCCTCGTCTTGTGCTTGGCAGCGCCCTCGGTGGCGCCCGACACGATCTCGGACAGCCCCTTCGGTTCGCTGCCGATCTCGAGCCGGTTCACCGCTTCCGCGAACCGCAGGTACGTGTCCACGCTCGCGACGACGACTCGGGCGTCGATGGTCAGCAGTTCGATGCCGACCAGCGAGACCCGCACGTAGGCGTCGATCACGAGGCCCTTGTCGAGGATGGTGTCGATGACGTCGGCGAGACTACTCGAGCTGGGTCCACCTGCCGTGGTCATGCGCGTGCTCCCGTCCTACGCCGCGGTGTTGCCTTCTTCGCGGCAGTTTTCTTCGCTGCGGCCCTTTTCACGGGGGCCTTCTTCACGGGGGCCTTCTTCGCTGGGGCCTTCTTCGCGGGGGTCTTCCTCGCGGGGGCCTTCTTCGCTGCGGCCTTTTTCGCGGGGGTCTCCTTTGCAGCGGCCTTCTGGGGACGACGCCGGCGCGGCTCGGGACGACGCCGGCGCGGCTTGGGCTGCTCCTCCTCAGGCTCTTCCTCCTCCGTCTCGTCCTCAGCGGTCTCGTCCTCCGCGGTGTCCTCCTCGGGTTCTTCGTCCTCGTACTCGCCGGTCTCGTCCTCCTCGGGTTCCTCCTCCTCCGTCTCGTCCTCAGCGGTCTCGTCCTCCGCGGTGTCCTCCTCGGGTTCTTCGTCCTCGTACTCGCCGGACTCCTCTTCCGGCTCCTCCTCCGGCTCCTCGTCGTCGTACTCGCCGGACTCCTCCTCCGACTCCTCGTCCGGTTCTTCCTCCGGTTCTTCGTCTTCGTACTCGCCGGACTCCTCTTGGTCCTGCGGCTCTTCGTCGTCGGCCGGTTCCTCGTAGTCGTCCTCGGACTCCTCGGGTTCGACGACCTTGCCGTCCCGGATTTCTCCGCGCCACCCCACCACCTCGTCGGGATGGAGAACGGACTGGGTCATGACGTGGCGTCCGAAGTGCTTCAACTCCAGTCGCGCTCGCCGACCCTGCGCACGCCACAGGTTCCCCGTCCTCTCGAACAAACCCTTCGGGTGGTATTCGAGGATCACAACGATGCGGGTGAGATCGGGAGTCACCTCGTGGAACGTCACCGCACCGTCGATGAAACCCTTGGCACCCTTCGACCGCCACACGATCCGCTCATCCGGGACCTGCTCGAGGATCGACGCCTCCCAGGTGCGGTGCGACAGGAAGATCTGCGCCTTCCACTCGAGCTTTTCGTCCGCTTCCTGTTCCACCCGTTCGACCTTCTTCATGAACGACGGGAAGTCGGCGAACTGGGTCCACTGGTTGTACGCCAGTTGGACCGGGACCCCGACATCGATCGTTTCGACGATGTTGGTCAACTTGAGCTTCTTACCCTTACCACCGCCACCGCCGCCGCCAGTGACCGCGTCCTTCACATCCGACGCCGTGTCCTTCACCTTGTCGGTCAACCGGGAGAACAGTGACTTGCCGTCGCCCTTCCCATCACCGTTGCCGTCGCCGTTGCCGTTGCCGTTGTCTTTGCCGGTGACGGCGGACAGCAGGCTTCCGCCGCCGCCCTCGGCGTAGTCGGTCAGCCTGCCGGTCGCGCCCTGCACCTTGTCGGTGACGGTGGATAACGCCTTGTCGGTCACGGTGCCGAGCAGGCCCTGCGCCGCCTTCTGCAGGGGTGAGACCGATGCGGCCTTACCGGACGCACCGGAAACGTTCTCGCGCAGCTTCTTCGCCGCGCTGTCGAGAGTCGAGGTCATCGCTGATCACTTCCGGGAGCGTCGTACGGGTACGGAATCGGTCGTCGCCTTCGCGCGCGTTCTGCGGGCCCGGGACAGCTCGTCCTCGTCGTCGTCGTCCTTTGTCGACGACCGCGACCGGGACCGCGTGGGCCGGGAACTACCGCCACTCGACGAGCGGCGCCGCGGGGCAGGCCGCCTCCGGGCGCGGGGCGCCTCCTCGGAATCGTCGTCACCGGTCTCGTCGGCGCCCGCGTCCTCGTCGTCGCCCGCGTCCTCGTCGTCGTACTCGTCGTCGGGTTCCTCGTCACGGGACCGCTTCGACTTCTTCTTCCCGCCGCCCACAGCCTTGAGGCCGCCGAGCAGATCCTCACCCGACTGCAACCGGGTGTTGAGCGAGTCGAGGCGCTGACTGGCCGCGGTCACCGCCGCCGCCTTCGCGGCATTCATCAACTCCTTACGGACCGTCGCACCGAGCTTGGCGACCTCGGGGGAATTCGCGAGCAGCCTTCCGCCCTGTCCGAGGACACCCAGCGAGCTGCTGGGAAACCGTCTGCTGGCCCCGAACCCGGCGAGCATCAACGCCAGCTTCATCTTGTGCGTGCGGCCCAGCATGTAACCGGCACCCACGGCCATGGCCATCTGACCCTTGCTTGTCATCGCCCAACCCCTTCATCGAGTGGATGTGGTGGTGCACCTCGGCGCCGGCGGCGGTCTGTGAGCGGATCCTGCGCGGTGGGGGGCGCATTCCGCCGACTACCCCGCGGCGGGGCTGCTCAATCGGCCGCAGACGGGGAAACCGCAGTTCGGCCGCGAAACGAGCCGACCGGTCGGTGGCTCCTGCGGACGACGACGACGCGAGCCCGTGCCATCGTGGTGCGGGCGGCAGGCTATGTGCGGGCGACGATGAAGTCGTAGGCCGCCATCGGCCCGAGCAGGCGCATCGTGACCCGAGTGTCCCAGCGTTCGGCGAGTTCCCCGACGGCGTGTTCGAGTTCGCCCTGCCGGTCCACCTCGAAGAGGACCGCGATCTGCATGGCGTCCTCGTCGTGGGTGGGGGCACGGACGTCGGCGGTGTCGGTCAGCGGGGACAGCCTCTCGAGGGTGGTGCGGGTGTCGGCGTTCCGCTTGGCCTCGAGGGCGTTACCGATGATCTCCCCCAACGCTATCCGGGCGTCCCGGGTCAGTTCCTCCGGTTGGTCGCGGATCGACTTCAGCAGGCTGGTCGCCTTCGGGCTGTCGTCGACGATCTCGCGGAGGATGGTAGCGGCCCTTCACCATGTACTGCGCGAACCCTCCAGATCCTGGAGGGCGGAGGCGAACTCGCCGGCGTGGTCGGCGAGCAACTCGTTGATCACCGCGTCCCGGTCGGACACGACCGCCCCGAACCGCAGCGGCAGCACCGGCGCGACGTGCGCGGTGCTGTCCAGAATGCGGGCGTACGTCTGCAGGTCCGCAGGGGCGCCCAGACGCCTGCCGAGATCGATCTCGCTGACCAACGCCGCGATCTCGCCCTGGGTGACGATCTCGATCGGGGCGTCGTGGATGCCGGTGGCGTCCTCTTCCGGGTGCACGTCCGCCGGGACGATGCCGTACACATAGATCGCGGACGCCACCGCAGCAGTGCCCTCGTCGTCACCGTCGGGCCCGGTGTCCTCGGGGGAGGTCATGTGTTCCTCCGGCGGGGTGCGGGTTCGCGTTCGCTGCCCGAGCCGCCGAGCAGCTCACCGAGCGTCTCGCTCACGCCCTCGAGGACACCCTTGGTCTTGGATTTGGTGCTGCCGCTGCCCTTGACGTCGGAGACCAGATCGGCCAGGCCCTTCGGTTCGCTGCCGATCGCGAGCCGGTTCGCCGCCTCGGCAAAGCGCAGGTAGGTGTCGACGCTCGCGACCACGACGCGGGCGTCGATGGTGAGCAGTTCGATGCCGACGATCGAAACCCGAACGTAGGCGTCGATGACCAGTCCCTTGTCCAAGATGGTGTCGATGACGTCGGCGAGACTGCTGGAACTGGGCCCGCCTGCCGTGGTCATGCTCGTCGCTCCTTGCCTCTGTTCGCCCACCACGCGGCGCTGCAACCACAGGTCCCGCCCACCCCGGCAGGCTCCACTGCCGACGCCCCGGGAGGGCCAGGGGTGCACGCGGGGGTCGGCTAGCGACTACCCGGAACGGGCCCCATCCAATCGGTAAGACGTTAGAGGACTCCGCAATTCGGGCCGAGAAACAGTCCATCCGGTCGGATCCATCGGCATCATCGAAGGTGTGCCGAGTGTGCGCGGACCCCGGCGACTCGACCTTCGCATACTCGACCGCTTCCCTCGGTCACCGGCATCGCCTCGGTGGGCGGCGTCGTAACCGCGCGCCCGGTAGATGTCGCGGCTGCGGGCCGCCTGTGGATCGGTGTCCCAGTGCCCCCGGTGTCCTCGGGGTGGTGCGCGTCCAGGACCACGCCTCTCCGGCCGCTCCTGCGCACCCCGACGGATGTTCGTTGGTGCGCGCAGCACCGCCAGGCCATGCTCAGGACGGTGCTGGCGTTGACGTTCTCGAACACCGCCGGCGTGGGGACTGCTGCGGTCAGTCGCGCCCGGTTTGAACTGCGGGTTTACCGGGAAAGCGGTACTCGTTCACAGGAGGAGTGCCCCGGAAGGGTGCGCGGAGGTCCCACGTCGTCGCGCCGCTTCCGGAGCCCCGTTCACTGCAGGAGTCGGGGACTTCCACGGATGAGGTGAGCACGATGAAGAAACTCGCAGCGCGCACGGCCGTCGCGACGGCCGTGATCGCTCCCGCGATGGTCCTCGCTGCCGGGACCGCGGCGGCGGTGCCGGCGTTGAGCGTCGTCGCCGGCGCGTCGGGAACCGTGACCGTCACAGTGCCGGCGGGCGAGAACTGGACCTGCTTCGGCTTCGACTCCGGCTTCAACCTCGAGACCGGTGCGTTCGCGCCCGGGGTCGGGACGTTGAGCGGTTTCGCGAAAGACTCGACCGTGACCGTCTTCTGCTTCGGCGGGGCCCCACCGTTCTTCTTCACCGGCAGCGTGACGGTGAAGTAACCGGTCGACCGCCCCCGGGGCCACGGGCACGAGGGGTCCCGGGGACGGTCTCGCGCTGGCCGGCAGGCCACGGGGCCACCGGCCCGGTCCCACCCGCGCCCGGGTCGGTCAGGCCGGGTCCGCGGTCAGGTCGTCGGTGTCGGCGAACACCAGCCGCCCGTCGTCGAGGGCGACCGCCCACCGGTGCACCGGCGCCCATCGGTGCCCTCGCTCCTCGGTGTCGGTCAGCGCGGCGAAGTCCTCCACGATTCGACCGGTCTGCGCCGGTTCGGACGGCCGGCGCACCCGCACCCGCGCGCCCACACTCAGCGCCGCGGGCCCGGGTTTCGGGGTGTGCGTGCTCTCGGACATCGGTCGGCCCCTTTCCACTCCGGCCACGCGCCCGGATCATCAGCCGCACCGAGGTCACGCCGGCGTAGCCGGCCCGGATCCGGGTACCCGCACACTACGTTGTCCCGGGGCTCGCGCCAGACCCGCCGGGGCAGCCAGCCCCGGTTCCGGTCGCCAACCCCTTCGGCCGCGGGGCGCCCGACGTCGTACGCGCCGAGGCCGAGTGATCGCCCAACCCGCCCCGGCCGCGTACGGCCCTTCCGTAACCTCGTGAACCACTCCGACGCACACCTCTCACGCGAGGAACAGGACGGCCTCATCGGGCCGGCTGACCTGCATCACCCCCGAACGAGCTCACCCGCCGCCTGGCCGAGCGGGAAGAAGTGGAAGTCGGCATTCTCGAACTCGAGGGCCTGCTGGCGAAGGCCAGACGCCGCCTCGACGAGGTGTCCGCCGAGATCGACTCCCTCCAGCATCGAGCACCACCGAGCTGAGCGACAATCACACCCACCCCAAGATCTGCGGGCGGGGTCAGGACCCTGCCCACAGGCGTCGGCGCGCAACTGCCTTCATCGTCTCGACCAGTTTCGGTTGCAGCGGTGTCGGCGGGTCGAGTTCGAGCTTGGTGTGCAGTTCCCGGAAGAAGTCGGTGGAGCTCATCCCGAAGTCCGCCAGGATGGTCTCTTCCGGGCCGCCGCCGTGGCTGTACCAGCGCAGTTCGAAGGACACCATCCGGTTCATCTGTGCGGTGCTCATCTGGCCACCTTTCCCGTGTCGTCGTGATGTGTGTGAGGGGTAAAGTTCGACGCCCGATTCGGGGCGGGGGCCGACCTGATCGGCCACGTGTTTCTGGACGCAGTCATCGACGGAGTCGAGTTCACGGTCGCCACGGGACTCACCGTCGCCGAGGAACTGAGCGGGTTCACCGAGCCTGTCATATAGACCTCCCGACCCCGCGAGCCGAATTCGGCAGGCGTCGGCGTTGTGTCGGCGAATTGCGAATTCGTGCACGAACTTCACTCGAGTGCCGGGATAATTTTTTGACACCGGTAGCTTTTCTCGGCGCACGAACGGCGATATTCCGGTCCCGCTCGAGCAATTGTTCGGATCCCGCCCCTGGTGTCGGTGAGCATTCCGCCGGGTGACCCGCACCGGTGTCGGCAATGTGGACCCGCACCAGGACCGATCGGGTGGGACGGCCGCCGACTGCCGTGCGCGGTCAGCCGGTCTCGCGTGCCCCAGATGCGGCACCCGCACTATCCATGCTGATCTCGGGGGCAGTTGCCTGCTCATGGCGGCGGCTCGGCTCCCACCTGG